>NZ_JBHYKH010000639.1:0-4551 GCF_042741275.1 Streptomyces sp. NPDC058964 | reverse complement strand
TGGTCTGCGGGGGTGGGGGTGGTCTGTTACTGCCCGCCCGGGGCGCGGGGGGGGGGGGCGCGCGCCCCCCCCCCCCCCCCCCCCGGGCCCCCGGAAGACGCGGGAACCGCTCAGACGGACTCGGCGGCCTTGGCCCGCTCGGTCAGGAGGTCGGTGAGGTTCTGGACCGTGAACAGGCCCAGCACGCCCTCGGCCGTCAGCGGCTCGGTGAGCTGGCTGCGGTCGAACTGCGGCAGGACGCTCTCCAGGTGCGTCAGGCCGCGGTCGTTGACGACCTCGTTCTCGTCGCCGAACTCCTCGTCCGGGATGCCGCCCTGGAGCAGGTCGGCGATGTCGGAGACGGTGATCTTCACCTTGGTGGCGCGCTCCAGACGGAAGAGGATGTCGAGCAGGTCGATCGACTCCGCGCCGAGCTCGCCCAGCAGGGTCGCCTCGGGAACGGCCTCGGACTCGTCGATGCCGAGGGCGTCGGCGACGGCCGCCTGTACCGCGGACAGGTAGTCGGTCGTCGTGGGAATCAGGGTTTCGGACACCGTTGACTGCCTTTCGGGTGGTGGAGATACGTGCCGCAGGGCGCGGTGCGCCCTGCGCACGCGGATGGTCGTGAGTCGGAGCGGACAGGGAGGGACCGGGGCCGGCGTCCGGTGCGCCGACGGCCGCGGCCGGTCAGGCGGCCACCGCGGAGGCGGCCGCGGCCTGGCGCAGGTCGCGCAGGAGGGTGGTGATGCGGCGCGCGTCGTTGGTGCTGCGCACCTGGGCGTCGGGCACGGTCCGCTTGGCGAAGCCGCTGAGGACCCGGCCCGGACCGACCTCGAGGTAACCGTCGACCCCGAAGGAGGCGGCGGCGTCGAGGACGTCCACCCAGCGCACGGGACCGGCCAGCTGACGCCGCAGCAGATCGCGGGCGTGCGCGCCGTCGCGCACCAGGGCACCGGTCACCGAGCTGAACACCGGCAGCCGGGGTGCGCCGAAATCGACCCGCTCCAGCTCCGCGGCGAACTCGTCCTCGATGACCTTCATCAGCGAGCAGTGGAAGGGCGCGGAGACCTTCAGCGGTACGGTGCGCTCGGCACCGGCCGCGTCGGCGAGCCGTACGGCCTCCTCGACCGCGGCGCTCTGGCCGGAGATGACCGTCTGGCCCGCCTCGTTGTAGTTGGCCACCTCCACCACCCCGGACCCGGCGGTGGCCGCACAGATCTCCTCGATCCGCGCGGGCGCGAGGCCGATGACCGCGGCCATCGCTCCCGTCACCCGGCGCGAGACACCGGCCATCAGCTCGCCCCGGCGGCGCACCAGGCGCAGCGCGTCGTCGGCGTCGAGGACACCGGCGACGACCAGGGCCGTGTACTCGCCGAGGCTGTGCCCCGCCGCCGCGCCCGGGACGAAGCCCGTCTCCTGGTGCAGCACCTGGTACACGGCGAGGCTGGTCGCGACGATGGCCGGCTGGGCCGTCTCGGTGGGTTCCAGCTCCGACTCCGCCGCCGTGGTGCACAGTTCGGTCAGCGGCAGGCCGGTCGCCTCCTCCGCCCGCTCCAGCACGCGTCCCGCCGTGCGGGGATGCTCGCGCAGCAGGTGCTCGGCCATGCCGGCGCGTTGCGATCCCTGTCCGGGAAACATCGTGAATTGGTTGTCGCTCATCCCCGTTCCTACCTCACTGAATTGTGGGGGCGTGGGTCATCGAGCCGTCGACGAGCGGTTCTCGACCCCGTGAATCTCGCACCCCGATCTGGCGCATTCCTCGAATGTGTCTCGAAAAGCCGGTCGAACGCTTTTCCTTGACGCCGCGGCGGGGCACACCCGAGCGTGTTGCCATGCCCAGGATGAGCGCGCAGGAGAGGCGTACGGCCGTGGTCGGCGCGGCGATGATCGAGTTCGCCCGCAGGGGATACGACGGCACCTCGACGCAGGACATCGCACGGCGGGCGGGGGTCTCACAGCCGTATCTGTTCCGGCTGTTCCCCGGCAAGCGGGCACTGTTCCTCGCCGCGGCGACGCGCTGCGTGGCGGAGACCACGCGGCTGCTGGTGCGGGCGGCCGAGGGGCTCGAGGGCGAGGAGGCGCGGCACGCGATGGCGATCGCGTACACGCGGGTCATCGTGAAGGAGCCGGAACGGCTGCTGATGCAGATGCAGGTGTACGCCGCGGTGGCGGGCGCGGCGGCCGCGGGCGACCACGAGTTCGGCGAGACGGTCCGGGCCGGCTGGGAGGAGCTGTGGCGGGAGGTCCACCTGGCCCTGGGAGCCGACACCGACGACACCGCCTGGTTCATGTCACGGGGCATGCTGGTCAACGCACTCGTGGCCCTGGGCATCCCGTCCGACCACCGGGTGTGGGAGGCCCTGCACCCTTCGATCGGCACGGAAACGGCGACGACGCGGCGTCCCGCGCCCCCGTCAGGGGCGCGGGACTGAGCTGATATGCGGCTCCGCCGCACGGGCGCGCCCACAGGGGCACGGGACTGAACTGATCCGCGGCTCCGCCGCGCGGGCGCGCCCGGCCACGAGCAACCCGCACCCCGCGAACCGCCCCGGAGCGCAGCTCAGTCCGCAGTGGTCGGAGCCGCAGCCCGCCGGGAGGCAACCGGCTTGGCCCACCGGGTGCCGTACGCGACCTGCCCCTGCTCGGCCGCCCGGAAGGCCTTCGTGTTCCAGTTCTTGCGCATGAAGGACTCCCGCAACTTGATCAGCAGCGGGTTCTCCACCGCGCCCATCTTCCCGATCCGCCAGGCGATCTTCTGCAGCGGCGCGGTGCGCGCGCGGCGCTCGGTCTCGTACCGGCGCAGCGCCGTGACGGCGTCGCCGGGCCCGTCGAGGTACTCGGCGAGCACCAGGGCGTCCTCCAGCGCCTGGCAGGCGCCCTGCCCGATGTTGAAGGTGATCGGGTGCGCGGCGTCCCCGAGCAGCGTGACCCGCCCACGACCCCACTCGCGCTCGGGCTTGCGGCCCTCGACGTCACCGCGCAGGATCCACTCCTCCGGGGTGGCCCGGAGGATGTCGGCCACCGGTCCGGCCCACCCCTCGTGCCGGCGCAGCAGCGTCGCCCGCGCCGTACCGGGCTTGTCGCGCCCGCCGGGCGCTCCGTTGGCGACACTCATCCAGTGCACCAGGCCGGGCGCCACGTCGTAGTACGTGAACCGGGTGCCCGGCCCGAAGATCGCGTTGAAGGTGCCCGGCGGGATGTCCCCATGCTCCATCGGCGCGCGGCCGCGCCAGGCGATGTAGCCGCTGTAGCGGTTGCGGGCCGGCCCGAACAGGCAGTCGCGCACGGCACCGTGGATGCCGTCGGCCCCGATGAGCAGGTCGCCGCGCTCGCTGCCGCCGTCGGCGAAGTGGACCGTGACCCCGTCAGCGTCCTGTTCGAAGGACACGACCTGGGCGCCGGTGCGCAGGGGCGAGCCCTCCAGGGCCTCGCGCAGGACACCGTGCAGCACGGACCGCTCGACGGCGATGGTGGGTGCCCCGTACCGCTCGATGAAGTCACCGACGGGCCAGGCGCCAAGCACCTCGCCGCGCCAGGTGGTGAAGTGCGCGACGTGCTGGACGGGTGCGACCTGCAGTACCTGCTCGGCCACGCCCAGGTAGTCCAGCGCGAGAACGCCGTTGCTCCAGATGTGCAGGCCCGCACCGCCGTCCCGCAGCGAGTCGGCCCGCTCGAAGACGACGGTCTCGAATCCCCTCTTCTGCAGCGCGAGGGCCGCGGCCAGGCCGCCGATCCCTCCCCCGGCGATGAGTATGCGACGGGCACGTCCTATGGCCATCTCTTGGTCTCCTCGTGGCTCTGTCCGGGCGCAGGTCCGGTGCGAAGTCCCCGACGGAACAATGTTGTTGTCAACGCTAGCATTCAGAGCGGCGACCAATATAGTCTCGAAAGAGTATCTAGCATCGACATATCCGTGTGGCTCGGAACCACGCGGCAACCGGCAGACCCACGAAGGTGGTTTCGATGGAAGCGCTCCTGCAAACGCTGGCCGTGGTGGCCACCATGGCCAACGCGGTGGTCTACGGGACCGACGTCTTCTCCGCCCTGGTGCAGCGGCCCGCCATGGCACACGTCGACGACGTGGTGCTCACCAGCGCGATGGGCCAGACCCACCGTTTCGGCGACCAGCGCATGCCGGTACCGGGCGTGTTCGGGCTGGTGGCCACGGTGGCCACGGTCGCCGTCGCCGTCTTCGACGGCAGGGCGGTGCCGGCCGTGGCCGCGGGCGTCGCGGCCGTGTCCCTGGTGGTGTGGCTGGCCATCTACAACAAGGTCAGCGCCCCGGTGAACAAGGAGCTCACGGGCGCGGCCCTGGACTGCCGCACCGCCCCCGACGCCCGTGGGCTCCAGCAGACCTGGGACAGCGTCATCAACGCCCGTGTGGGGCTGCAGGCCCTGGCACTCGGCGGGATGTGCGTGGCCCTCGTGACCAGCTGAACCCGCGCGAAGGACGAGCCAAGGAGGGTGGGGGGGGGCCCCCCCGGCGGGGGGGCGCCCGCCAGCGCGGCGCGGCGGCCCGCCGGGCCGCGCGGGGTGTGGGGGGGGCGGCCCGCGGCCGCCCCCCCCCCCCCC
>NZ_JBHYKH010000638.1:993-4570 GCF_042741275.1 Streptomyces sp. NPDC058964 | reverse complement strand
ATCCACCCCCACCCCCCCCAAAACCGCGAGTTACATTTTCTGGGGGGCTGGGTTTTGTTTTAAAGAGACAGGGTGTGCGGCGTGGTGACGGGCCCGCGGTGACGGCGGACGGCGTGGGGTGCGCGGCGTGCGTCGCGACGGTGTCTGCGACGGCGATGACGGCGTGCGGTGGGCGGTGTCAGCGGCGGCGCTGCTTCTTGGAGGGGTTGCCCGAGCGGCGGGTGGTTCGCTTCTCGTACTCCTCGCGGGCCTTCTCGTACTCCGCGCGGTGCAGTTTCTCGCCCGGGGCCTCGGCGAAGGTGCGGAAGAAGTAGGCGAGGAGGGAGCCGACGAAGCCGATGGCCAGCAGTCCGCGGAGGGAGGACTGGCGGTCGGGGTCGGGGCGGATGCCGAAGGAGGACCAGGTGTGGCGGAAGGCGAGGGCGCTGCAGACCGCGAACATCACGATCATCAGCAGCGAGACGAAGCTGCCGATGTCGGCGATCTGGAGGCCCTGGTAGGCGACGCGGAGCACGAAGCAGGCGGCGGCCGCCGCGGCGAGGGAGCCGACGGCGAGGCCCACCCGACGGGCGGTGTAGCCGTTGTCGTGGTGGACCCAGGTCGTGCCGTAGAACCGGAGGGGTTCGGGGCGGGGGCCCGCGGGGGTGTCCGGGGTGCCGTTCTTGCCGTTCTCTGCGCTCACGGGTCGAGTTTTTGGCGCGCGCCGCACGGGGCGGTGGGGGGCCGGGCCCCCCCCCCGCCCCCCCGGCCCCGCCCCCGGGCCGCCGCCCCCGGCTCGGCGGGCGGCCGCCGGCTCGGTGGGGCACTGCGCCGCACCGCCGCGGGCCGACCGCAGGCCGGGACGACCGGGCAGGAGGCCGCCGTACCCAGGCCCGACGCCGCCGCGTACGCGTTGCGCGTGCACGACCTTTCGGTCGCCTTTCCCAGCCCGGACGGACCGGTGCACACCGTCCGGGGTGTCACCCTGGACGTCCGGCACGGCGAGACGGTCGGCATCGTCGGTGAGTCGGGCAGTGGCAAGACACTGACGGCCATGGCGATCGCCGGGCTCGTGCCGGAGCCGGGCCGGGTCATCGCCGGCCGGATGGAGATCGCCGGACGGGACCCCGGGACGTTGCGCGCACCCGAGCAGCGCAGGCTTCTGGGTTCGATGACCGCGGTGGTCTTCCAGGACCCGCTGAGCTCCTTCAACCCCGCGCTGAAGATGGGGCGTCAACTCACCGAGGCCAGCGAGGTCCACCTCGGCCTGCCGCGCGCGGAGGCGATGCGGCTCGCACGGGACCGGCTGCACCAGGTACGCGTGCCCAGCCCTGCCATCAGGATGGCCCAGTACCCGCACGAGCTGTCCGGCGGCATGCGACAGCGCGCCATGATCGCCATGGGGTTGATGGGAGAACCCGAACTGATCATCGCCGACGAGCCGACCACCGCGCTCGACGTGACCGTGCAGGAACAGATCGTGCGGCTCCTGGGCCGGATCAACGCGGACACCGGAGCCGCGATCCTGATGATCTCGCACGACATCTCGGTCGTCACCTCGTTGTGCCGACGGGTGGTGGTGATGTACGCAGGCCGGATCGTCGAGGACATCGGGGTCGGCTCCCTGCTCGCCGGCCCCGCCCATCCCTACACCGAGGCGCTCCTGGCGGCCGTTCCCCACATGGGCAGCGACCGGGACCAGCCGCTGGCCACCATCCCCGGCCGGCCCCCGCAGCCCCTCGATCTGCCCCCCGGCTGCGCCTTCGCACCGCGCTGCCGGTTCGCATCGGACAAGTGCCACAGCCAGCAGCCGCCACTTGAGTTCCGGGACGGGCGGCGGGTCGCCTGCTGGCACCCGCGTCCGCCGGATCCGGCGGACCGTACCGACACGACGACCGCCGAGGCGGGGCCGGCATGACCGGACTGCGGATCGAAGGGCTGACCGTACGGTACGGGCGGGGCCGCCGAGCCATGACGGCGGTCGACGGCGTGAGCCTCACCGTGCCCCCGGGAAGGATCGTCAGCCTGGTGGGTGAGTCGGGCTCGGGTAAGTCGACACTCGCCCGCGCCATCGTCGGACTCGCTCCCATCACCGCGGGCCAGGTCCTGCTGGACGACGAGGACATCGCCGCGGACACGGGCCGCCTCCGGCGGATCCAGATGGTCTTCCAGGACCCGTACGCCTCGCTCAATCCGCGGATGACGGTCGGGGCGACCGTGGACGAGGCGCTACGGGCCCGCGCCGGTGCGTGCCTGACACGCCAGCAGCGCGGCCAGGAGATCGGCCGGCTGCTGGATCTGGTCGCCCTGTCCCCGGAGCATGCGGGCATGTTCCCCAGGCGCCTGTCGGGCGGCCAGCGGCAGCGGGTGGCACTCGCGCGGGCGCTCGCGGTGCGCCCCGACGTCATCATCGCCGACGAGATCACCAGTGCCCTCGATGTCTCCGTGCAGGGCGCGGTGCTCAACCTCGTCCGCGACATCCAGGCCCGCTCCGGCACCTCGATGCTGTTCATCTCACACAACCTCGAGGTGGTCCGGTACGTCAGCGACGTCATCGCCGTGATGTACCTGGGCCGCATCGTGGAGGCTGCGCCCACCGAGCAGCTCCTCTCCCAGCCCCGCCACCCGTACACCAGGGCCCTGCTGGCAGCCGTGCCCCGGCTCGGCCGTTCCTGGCGCGATATCAACACGCCGTCCGGGGACCTGGACGCCCCCGATCCCCACCGTCCTCCGCAGGGCTGCCGTTTCCACCCCCGCTGCCCCGTCGGGCCGCGCGCGAACGCCTCCCGTTCGGTGTGCCTGACCCTGGACCCGCAGCTCGACGCGGCGGGGCGGCCCCACCGGGCCGCCTGCCACTTCGCCGGCGACCTGGCGGCGGCCGTCGGCGTCATGGCGACCGGCCCCACCCCGCACGCCGCGGGGATCGCCGAAGAACACCACGGCCCGTCGAACGGTGGGCACGCCTCGCTCGCCGCGATGGCCGCCACCGATGAAGAGACCGCGACGAAGGAGCAACCTTGACACTGGACCAGGAAGAACTCGGCCGACGGCTCGAAGAGCTCGCCCGCGAGTACCGCGTACCCGGCGCCTCCCTGGCCGTCCACGCGGGCGGCCGGACCGTTCTCGCGGCGGCGGGCGTGCTCAACCGGGGTACGGGAGTGGAGACCACGACCGATTCGCTGTTCCAGATCGGTTCCATCACCAAGACCCTGACCACCGCCCTTGTGATGCAACTGATGGACGAGGGGCTGCTCGACCTCGACGATCCGGTGGTGAAGGTGCTGCCGGAGTTCAAGGTGGCCGACCCGGACGTGACCGCGTCGGTGACGATGCGCCACCTGCTCACCCATACCAGCGGCATCCAGGGCGACGTCTTCACTGACGTCGGCCGCGGGGACGACGTGCTGGAGCGGTTCGTGGCCCGGTGCGCGGATCTCGGCCAGTCGCACCCCATCGGTGCCACCCAGTCGTACTGCAACACCGGTTTCGGCGTCGCCGGCCGGGGGGTGGGGGTTGGGGACGGGCACAGGCGGGGGCACCACCACGCCGCGCCGCACCGCCACCCCCCCCCCGACGGGCGCCCCGAGCACCATCCCCC
>NZ_JBHYKH010000638.1:0-983 GCF_042741275.1 Streptomyces sp. NPDC058964 | reverse complement strand
TCGAGGTGCTCACCGGCACGCTGTGGGACACCGTCCTGCGCGAGCGTCTCCTCGCCCCCCTGGGCATGGACCGCACCTTCACCCTGCCCGAGGACGTGCTGCGCTTCCGGGCGGCCATGGGGCACCTGCCTGTGCCGGACGGCGGAGCCCACGACTGGCCGCGGCCCGCGCCGCGCTGGGACATCCCACGCTCGGCTGGTCCGGCGGGCATCGTCGTGGCCACCGCCGAGGACCTCGTCGCCTTCGCCCGTATGCACCTCGCCGACGGCGCCGCCGCGGACGGCACCCGTGTGCTGTCCGCCACCTCCGCACAAATGATGCGCGAGCCGCAGGTGGCGGTGCCGGACCGCTGGACCATCGCCGACCACTGGGGCCTGGGCTGGTTCCTGCCGACCTGGGAGGGCCGGATGCTTTACGGCCACGACGGCGGCACCATCGGCCAGAGCGCCTTCCTGCGCGTCATCCCCGACCGGGACGTCGTCATCGTCCTGCTCACCAACGGCGGACGCACCCGGGAGCTTTTCCAGACGGTCGCGAACGAGATACTCCCCGATACCGCCGGGCTGCGCGTGCCCGGACCGCCGCAGCCGCCCGCCGAGCGCATCCCCGTGGGTCTCGCCGACTGGTACGGGAGCTACGAGCGGCACGGCGTGCGAATTGACCTCGCCCCGGGCGAGGACGGCGCGCCGGAACTCACCGTGACCCCCAACGAGGGGCTGGCGGGCCTCGAGGAGTCACCGCACCGGATGCCGCTGACCGCCGTCGATCCGGACGCCGGCCTCTTCGTCACCCGGGAACAGGACTTCGCCGCGTGGACGCCCGTCGTCCTGTACACCCTGGGCGACGGCTCCCGCTACATCCACTTCGGTGGTCGCGCCACGCCGAAGACCGGCTGAACACGCGCCCCTCGTGGCCCCCCGCCCGGGGGCGGGGGGGGGCGCCCCATCCCCCGGCCCACGGGGGCCGGGCCAGGCGGGATTAAA
>NZ_JBHYKH010000637.1:3013-4573 GCF_042741275.1 Streptomyces sp. NPDC058964 | reverse complement strand
GCCGCGCTCGAGCGCGTGCCAGGTGCTCGGCGCCCCCCAGTTCCGGACCCTCGCTGTGGGGTGGGGAACGGGCGAGGGGGGAGAGCAGGAACGGCTTGGCCTGGGCGCCGCCGAAGCCGCCGTGGGAGCCGATCTGTTCCTCGAAGGAGAGGACTTCGCCGTCGGCGGGGTCGTACCAGGAGTTGACCATGATGTCGGCGGTGTGCGGGAAGGAGTGGGTGCGTCGGACGGCGTCGGCGGCGCCGGGGCCGAAGGCCGCCAGCGGGCCGGGGTCGGCGTCCAGCCGGTCCAGCGGGATCTCCGCGCCGGTCGGGCCGAGGACCAGGCCGCCGTGTTCCTCGCTGCGCACCAGCAGGAAGGCGATGCCTGGGTGGTTCGCGAGGGTGGCGAGCAGGGCGGGGTGCCGGGCGTCGATCTCCTCCTTGGTCATCCGGTGCGGCACGTCCGGGAAGGAGACCAGGCCGAGGTTGCCGGAGGCGAGGACGACCGGCTCCGAGCGGGGGTGGGCGCGGTGGTGCCCGTCGGCGCGCTCCTCGACGGGGCGGTGCAGCGCCGCGCGGACGGCGGCGCGGGCCTCGGCGCCGCTCCGCGTGCGTTCGGCCCTGCGCGGTACGGGCAGTCCGCAGCCGGCCCGGACGAGATCGCCGAGGGTCAGTCCGTAGCGGGCGCGGAAGGTTTCGCCGGGGCTCTGTCCGTGGTCGGAGAGCACGACGATCCGGTAGGGGCGCGGGGCGTGTTCGGCGGCCTTCTCGATCAGCGCGAGGGCGCGGTCCAGGCGCGCGAGCACCTTCTGCGCGTCCCGGCTGTGCGGCCCGGAGTGGTGGGCCACCTCGTCGTACGCGACGAGGTCGGCATAGACGGCGGTGCGGCCGACCAGCATGTCGCCCATCACCGCGGCGACGACGACGTCCCGTTCGACGACGGTCGCGAAGGCGCGGACGAAGGGGTAGAGGCCGCCGCGTCCGACGCGCGGGCGCTGCTTGCGCATCCGGGCCCGGGTGGACTGGCCGAGCTCGCGGCACACTTCGGCGGTGAAGGAGAGGGCGGTGCGGACGGCGTTGGCGGGGTCGGAGAAGTAGGCGAAGTAGCCGGCCCGGGAGCGGTTCTCGCGGCCTCGCCGGCGGGTGGCGATGGACAGCACGAGGGCCTGTTCGTCGGCGCCGCCGCTGAACAGGTTGCCGCGGCTGGCGCCGTCGGCGGTGAGCAGTCCGCCGTCGCCCGTGCGGGCCACGGCGCGGCGCTGGAGTTCGACGGCGCTGGTGGGGCGGTTGCAGACCATCACTTCGCCGCTGTCCTTCTCGTACCAGCGGAACGCGGGGATGTCGAAGGTGGAGCCGTGCAGGATGCCGAGCTGGCTGGCGCCGGTCTGGCTGGACCAGTCGGTGCGCCAGGGGGTGAGCCGGTGGCTGGGCCGCCCGCCGTCGCCCCCCCCCGGGCAACGCGCGGACGGTCGGGGGAGTCCCCGCGGGGTCCCGCGGGTGGGGGCGCCGGTGGCCCAGCCCCGCGCGCGCGGGGGGGGGGGGGGCCGGGCGCGCGGGGGGGGGGGTGGGGGGGGCGGGG
>NZ_JBHYKH010000637.1:0-3003 GCF_042741275.1 Streptomyces sp. NPDC058964 | reverse complement strand
GGACCAGCGGGCGACGGTGGGCATGAGCCCCTTGGCGACGGCGTCGGTGAGGACGTCGTGGCCGACGCCGTCGAGCTGGAGGAAGACGGTGCCCGGGGCGGCCGGGCAGGGCGGGTGGGATCTGCGGCGGCGGTCGGCGAGCCGGTAGAGCCTGCGGCGGTAGGCGTCGTCGTCGCGGACGGCGAGGGCACCGCCGGTGGCCGAGGCGACGGCGGACATGACGGCGGCCACGATGACGGCCGTCTCGGGGGCGGCCTCGCTGCTTCCGGAGGGATTGATGCGCAGGGCGACCAGGAGGAGGGAGCCGTTGAGGAAGAAGACCAGCAGGCCGAGGACGAGGGCGGGCACGAGCAGCAGGAGCCGTACCAGCAGGGGCCACACCACGGCCGACAGGACACCGAAGGCTCCCGCGCCGAGTGCGGCGGTCACGGCGATGCGGGTGGCGCTGTCGCCGTCGGCGGACTGGAGCTGGAAGTCGGGCAGGATCCCGGCGAGCACGAGCATGGTGACGGTGGAGACCGCCCACACCGTGACGCTCCGCCCGACCTGACTGGCGATCCGCCGCCAACGCCCGTCACGCACGCCCCGCACACCTCACGTCCCGGCCCGTCGCCGGTGCGGGCCCTGGGTCCACCTTTTCACAAGGGGTGTGCCGGGCAGCGCGGTCCGGGTCCTGTCGTCACATCCCCGTCGTCCGCCCGGAGGACGGGCCCGGCGGCGTCATGGGGGTCCTGCTGGTCGAGGGAAGGCAGGAGCTCGGGGGAGCGTGCTCTCGGCGTGCCGGGCCCCGGCCCTCGTACCGGATGCACCTGGGCCGGGGCCCGGGCCCGGTGCGGCGAGCGGGGGTGCCCCCGGCTCGAAGAGCCTGGGGAGCGTGCATGGCGTCGCGGGGCAGGCGGGGTCCGACGACAGGGCCTAGCGGCCGTCGTACCCCGCGGTCGGCATGGACAGGCGGCGGTGCACCCGGGCCTTCATCTGGGCGTCGTACAACGGCTCGGCGGAGCCCACCGTCTCGACGCGCACCCCGCGTCGGGCGCACTCCGCGGTGAACTCGTCGGCGGACGACAGCGCGCTCTCGAGGACCCGCCGGCTCGGTGCGACGAACAGGTCGACGCCGGGCCGGACCCCGTCCCACAGCACACAGTGGTCGGGCCGCAGCCCGCGTACCAGCAGCTCCCGGGCGACGACGTAGCCCCGCTCGGCTGCCCAGCTGGCGCACATCGCGTGCTGGCTGCGGGAATCCACGAGGAAGGGATCCGCCTCCAGCTCCTCGAGCGGCGTCAGACTCGCGATCGCCGTGACCCGAACCGGTCCCATGGTGCCCCCTCACCTCCGGGTTTCGCCGCCGACCCTACTCCTGCCCGTAGGCTTCGGGGAGTCGCGCGAGGAGGCGAAGAGGGTGCCGGTGGAGATCACCTGGTGGGGGCACGCCACCTGCACGATCGAGGACTCGAACATGCGTGTGCTCACCGATCCTCTGTTCGTGAACCGGCTCGCGCATCTGCGCCGCCGCCGGGGTGCGCTGCCCTCTGCCGACGCCCGCCGGGCTGAGGTGGCGCTCGTCTCTCATCTGCACGCCGACCACCTGCACATCCCCTCACTGGCCCGGCTCGCCCCGGGCACGCGCCTGCTCGTGCCCCGGGGCGCACCACGGGCGGTACCCGGACTGCGCCGGCTCGCCCACCTGCGCGTCACCGAGATGGCACCCGGGGACGGGACCGTGGTCGGTGGCCTCACCGTTCGGGCCGTGTCCGCGCGGCACGACGGGCGGCGGCTGCCGGTCGGGCCGCACCGCTCCCCCGCCCTGGGATACGTCGTCGAGGGCGAGGCGCGGACCTACTTCGCCGGGGACACCGGCCTGTTCGACTCCATGGCCGAGGAGGTCGGGCCGGTGGACGTGGCACTGCTGCCGGTGGGCGGCTGGGGACCCTGCCTCGGTGCGGGACACCTGGACGCGCGACGGGCCGCCGAGGCGCTCGTCCGACTCGCGCCGCGCAGCGCGGTGCCGGTGCACTACGGCACGTACTGGCCGATCGGCATGGACGCCGTGCGCCCCCATGAGTTCCACGCGCCGGGCGATGAATTCGTGCGCCTGGCCGCGCGGTACGCGCCACAGGTGGCGGTGCACAAGCTCCGGCACGGGGAGGGCATACGGCTGGAGGTCGCGCGGTGAGCTGGCTGGCCGCCGCCTCGACGGCCGTGCCGCCCGAGCACACCCAGCAGGTGCTCGGCTATCCGTCGCTGTTCCTGCTGGTGCTGATCGGGGCGCTGGTGCCGGTGGTGCCGACGGGAGCACTGGTGAGTTCGGCGGCGGTGGTGGCGTTCCATCAGACCGCACCCTTCTCGCTGGCCCTGGTGTTCGTGACGGCGGCACTGGCCGCGTTCCTGGGGGACGCGGCCCTGTACGTACTGGGCCGGCGCGGTATGGGTTCGAGGAACGGGTCGCGGTGGCTGGCGGCGATCCGGACGCGGGCGCCCGAGGAGCGGCTGACGCAGGCACAGGGCAAGCTCGCCGAGCACGGCGTGGCGGTCCTGGTGCTGTCCCGGCTGGTCCCGGCGGGCCGCATCCCGGTGATGCTGGCCTGCCTGCTGGCCGACTGGCCGCTGCGCCGTTTCGCGCGCGGCAACCTGCCGGCCTGTCTGGCCTGGGCGGTGACGTACCAGCTGATCGGCATCCTGAGCGGTGCCCTGTTCAGCAAGCCGTGGGAGGGCGTGGCCGCGGCGATCGCCCTGACGGTGCTGGTCAGCGGCGCGCCGAGCGTGTGGCGGCGGCTGCGGGGGCCCGCGAGGGCTTAGGCCTCCCGGCGGTGTGACCGTGGTGGGGGCCGGGACGGCCGGCGGGAAGTCACTCCAGTACGCGGGAGGCGCCCACCGGCAGGTCCCACAGGTGCTCGCGGGGCAGGCCGGCGCGTTGCCAGGCGGTGCGTACGCGGGTGAGGGGTTCCAGGACCGGTTCCGCGGACAGGACGAACGTGCCCCAGTGCATCGGCGCCATCCGGCGGG
>NZ_JBHYKH010000636.1:0-4596 GCF_042741275.1 Streptomyces sp. NPDC058964 | reverse complement strand
CAACATATACCTATATCGGAATACATCAAGCCGGCTGGGAATCGGGCGAGTCCCGTCGGATGGCGAGTGCAAAGTCGGGGCACACAGGTCAGACATTCCAGATCGGGACGAGGGGTCAGTAGCCGCTGCCGCTTTCGGTCGTCTGAGGTTCCTGCCCGAAGGTGGGCACCTGCCTCGGTGATCCTCAGTCGCGTGACGAGCTCGAGCGCACGGTGCCCGGGACGCCCGGGCGGCGCCCCGGCCTTTTGTGGTCGAACTCGACGGAGCGATGACCGGCACCATCGAGTTCAACCGGCGTGACGCGGAGCATCGGAGTCATGTCCGTCCGGATGCCGGGGAGGCCGAGCTCGGCTACCTGTTCCTGTCAGAGGCTGGGGACGCGGCTACGCCGACGAGGCGTGCGCGGCGGCGCTCAGCTGGTTCGCCGACGCGCTTCCCGGCGAGCCGGTGGTGCTCTGCACCCAGACCGCCAACGACCGCCAGACCGCCAGCGACCGCTCGATGCGCCTGTCGGCGAAGCTCGGGTCACCGAGGTGCAGCGGTTCGAGGAACGGGGCGCCGAACGGTGGATGGGCGTGAGGTCCCCGGTCACGCCGTCCGGTTGAGACCGTTCTCGACATCGCGACCGACCTCCACGAGACCTCCGGTCGGTCGTCGGCCGCGGCCGCCCGCTTGGCCGCGTGGAGCACGGCGGAGGGCTGCCTTCTTTTTGCAAGCCCGGTCAGTCAGGCAACGGCTGCTGCCTGGGCTTTGCCCGGCACCGGACCCTCTGCATGGAACAGAACAGGGTTGAGAAAGAACGTCGGCCAGGTCCGCTCCGCGTCCTGAGCGCAGCAGCACCCGCCCCTCGGACAGTAGGCGAGCTGGGCTCGGTATCCGTCCTTCTCCAGACTTTGATGTGTCTCAGGAGACATCAGCTCGTGTCCGGGTCACCCCAAAAAGGTCAAGCACCGGAGGCACAGCTCGTGTCAGCATGCCCGGCATGTCTGGTCGCGCGCTGAGCTTCGGAGTGGTGGCGGAAGCATACGAACGGTTCCGGCCGGGGTATCCAGAGGCACTGTTCGACATGGTGATGGCATACGCGGGCCATCCGGTTCGGACCGCCCTCGAGATCGGCGCTGGGACAGGCAAGGCAACCCGGCTGTTCGCTCGACGGGGGGTCATGGTCACCGCGACCGATCCCGACGGGTCCATGCTCGCCGAGTTGCGCAAGCACGTGCCGGCGAACGTCAGGACGGTGCAAACTGCGTTCGAGGACTTGCGACCGGGCGAACGGTACGGGCTGGTCTATGCGGCAGCAGCGCTGCATTGGACGCACCCGGAGGGCCGGTGGTCGCGCATCGCCGCGCTGTTGGAGCCGGGTGGCGTGTTCGCCTCGTGCGGTGGGCCCTTCCGACTGGCTGACCCGGCGGTGGAGGAAGCTGTTCGCGTGGCGCGAGCACCGTTCTTGGAGAGTGACGAGATTCCGTCCCCGGACGGGACGCCTCCGGGGCATGAGATGCAGTGGCCGGGGACGGAGCTGCAACGGTCCGAGTGGTTCACCGGTGTTCAACAGTCCGTGATCCAAAGGCGCTTGACGATGAGTGCTCGTGACTACGTTGGTCACCTCTCCACCATCTCGGCTTATCTCGTGTTGCCGACCGCGGAGCGAGAGCAGGTATTCAGCCAGATCATGCAGGTACTGCCGGACAGAGTCGAGATGACCACCGACATTACCGTCCATCTCGCGCGTCGGCGCTACGGGGATTGATCACGACACCTCGCCATGTGAGCCCGCCGGTCCCACGGCTGGTTCCGGACTATCCTCACTCGCGTGTGGCATCTGCTCGGTTGAACGAGATGACACCGGCCGACCGTTGGCCGGCCTGCTCGCGGTGGGTGGTGTTCTGCGCGAGCAGGACCGCGACGACAGTGACGGCGGCGTCAGCCTGGTCTTGGAGTCGTTGTCGCTCGCGCCGGTTGCCGCTTGAGCCGTCGGCTGAGGGGAGTGATCTCCTCGGTCTGCTTGTGGGCGTGCTGGCTCACCGGGCTCACCGTGACGCGGCCGTCCTACTGCGCGAGCACGGCCGTGACGCGGTTTGTGGTGGCCCGGCTGACGTGGTCAGAACGGGCCGTGGAGACTGCCGAGTCGGTCGGTCAGGCGCAGGTTCTCTGAGTAGTCGACGGGACAGGCGATCACTGAGACGGTGTCTTCGTCGAGCGCACGGCGCAGTACGGGCAGGAGCTGGTCGGCCGCTTCGATCGCGTAGCCCCGTGCGCCGAAGCTTTCGGCGTAGGCGACCAGATCCGGGTTGGTGAAGCGCGTGTGGCTGTGGCGGCCGATCTCGAGTTCCATCTTCCAGGTGATCAGGCCGTACTCATCGTCGACCAGAACGAGGACGACCAGCGGGATGCGTTCGCGGACGGCGGTCTCCAGCTCCTGGGAGTTCATCAGGAACGAGCCGTCGCCCATCATGGCCAGCACGCGGCGGTCCGGCCGGGCCAGTTTGGCGGCGATGGCCCCCGGCAGTGCGAAGCCCATGGTGGACAGGCCGTTGGACACCAGGCACGTGTCCGGTTCGTAGGTCGGGTAGAGACGGGACATCCACATCTTGCCGGCGCCGGTGTCGGCGAGCACGATGTCCCGGCGGTCCAGCGCGGTGCGCACATCGGCCACGACGCGCTGCGGCACCAGCGGGAACGCCTCGTTGTCGCGCCCGTACTGGAGCTCTTCGTCGAGCAGGGTCCGGATCTTCTCGCTGCTCCCGAAGTCGAAGGTGAGGTTGTCGGGAAGTGCTGCCGCGAGTGCGTCCAGCGCCTGCGCGGGGTCGCCTTGCACGCCTACGGCGACGGGGTAGTGGGCGTCCACTTCGGCGGGGAAGCGGTGCACGTGCACGATCCGCTTGTCGCCGTTCGGGTTGATCTTGGCGGGGTCGAATTCCTGGATCTCGTAGCCCACACAGACCAGTACGTCGGCCGCATCGAAGCCGAAGTTGCCGTAGTCGTGGCGCATGAAGCCGACCGCGCCGAGAGCGTTGGGGTGGTCGTCCGGGAAGACGCCCTTGCCGTGGAATGTGGTCGCGACCGGGGTGTTCAGCCGCTCGGCGAAACGCACGAGGGCGGCCGAGGCTCCGGCCCTGGCGGCGCCGTGGCCTGCCAGCACGACGGGGTGCCGCGCAGCGGAGAGTACCTCGGCGGCCCGTGCGATCTGGGACGGCGACGGCGCATCGGCGCGCACGGTGTCGACCTGCAGGGGTGCCAGCGGCACGGTGGGGGCCGCGGCTTCGATGTCCTCCGGCACGGCCAGGAACACGGCACCGGGGCGCTCGCTCTGTGCGGTCTTGAACGCCTTGCGTGTCATCTCCGGCACCGCGTCCGGGCACTCGATGCGGGCGGACCACTGGGTGACGGGAGCGAACATCGACACCAGGTCGATGACCTGGTGCGATTCCTTGTGGATCCGGCGCAGCGACCCCTGGGCGGCCAGGGCCACCATCGGCGCGCTGTTGGTCATCGCGTCCGCGGTGCCGAGCAGCAGATTGATCGCGCCGGGACCCAGCGTGGCTGAACACACCCCGGCCCGGCCGGTCAGCCGCCCGTAGATCTCCGCCATGAACGACGCGGCCTGCTCGTGCCGTACCAGGATGTACCGGATCCCGGAGCCATTGAGCGCGTCGACGAAGCGGATGTTCTCCTCGCCCGGAATCCCGAAGACGTACTCCACGCCCTCGGCCCGCAGACAGCGCACCAGAAGGTGCGCGACGTCCTCCGCCGCTGCCGTGCTGCGCGACCCCGTCGCGCTTTCTGTCCCCATGAGACGAACGTAGGCATGGTCACCTGTCCCGGCCATTCATCCGGCGCCGAACGGGGTGGCCGATGGCGGATGTCGACCCGGGCCTCGGTTCACGCATCGGCAGTGTCAGGACCATTCATTCGGGTGCGCTGTGGTGGCGGCTGCCGTGTTCCGCCCGCACGGTGGATCCGGATTGTGGACATGCACGCCGCATACGGCACGGCGGCAAGGCGCTGGGAGGCCCGCGTGACCGCTTCGTGGCCCGCCACCGACACACCGCCGGCCCAAGACGTTGCTCGTCGTGGCGTGGGCCGGGCCGCTCGACGGCCAGGAGTGGTGTGACACCTTCGTCAGCTGGGTCTTTCACGAGGCCGGCCAGCTGGAGGCCATCGGCGGCAAGCAAAAGTACGTCCCCGACCACCTCGAGTGGTTCAAGAACCACCACCGGTTCTACCGTCGCGAGGCCACCGGGGGCGGGCCGCGGGAAGGCTGCGTGATCTTCTTCGACCTGAACGGGCACGACGGCGAGGACCACATCGGGATCGTGACGTCGTACGACGACACCTACGTCTACACCGTCGAGGGCAATCGATCCGACCAGTTCAAGCGGCTGAAGTACCCCCGCATCAGCCACCTCGTCCGGGGCTACGGCCACCCCGCCTGGGACTATTGATCTGCCGGCCGGGCCACTTCGGGGGGTGGGCGCCGGGCCGCCAGAACCGCCCTGGCCAACCCAGGGTTGCCGGGCTGCGCTGACGTCTCGTGACGTCAATACATCGAACCGAGCTCAAGATCGATGATCGCCATGCGCACTTCCCTTGGCG
>NZ_JBHYKH010000635.1:0-4603 GCF_042741275.1 Streptomyces sp. NPDC058964 | reverse complement strand
CTCCGGAGGGACGGGGCCATTCACGGCTCATCGCCGGGCGACGCCCTCGGCGCGCGCGGCGGCGGCGACCGCCGCGGTCACCGCGGGAGCGACCCGCTCGTCGAACGGAGACGGGATGACGTAGTCGGCCGCGAGATCATCGCCGACGACAGCGGCCAGCGCCTCCGCCGCCGCGATCTTCATCCCCTCGGTGATCCGGGAGGCCCGCACCTGCAGCGCGCCCGCGAAGATCCCGGGGAACGCCAGCACGTTGTTGATCTGGTTCGGGAAGTCCGACCGCCCGGTCGCCACGACCGCCGCGTACTTGTGCGCGACGTCGGGGTGCACCTCGGGGTTCGGGTTGGCCATCGCGAACACGAAGGCGCCCTCCGCCATGGAGGCCACCGCCGCCTCGGCGACCGTACCGCCGGAGACGCCGATGAAGACGTCGGCGCCCGCCAGCGCGTCCTCCAGCGAACCGGTGATGCCCGCCTTGTTGGTGAACCCGGCCAGCTCACGCTTGACGGGGGTCAGATCCTCCCGGTCGGCCGACACGACGCCCTTGCGGTCGGCCACCGCGACATCTCCGATACCGGCCTCGACCAGCATCTTCGCGATGGCGACACCGGCCGCGCCGGCGCCCGAGATCACTGCCCGCAGGTCGCCGATCGAGCGACCGCTCAGCCGCGCCGCGTTCCGCAGCGCCGCCAGCGTCACGACCGCCGTACCGTGCTGGTCGTCGTGGAAGACCGGGATGTCCAGCCGTTCCTGGAGCTTGCGCTCGATCTCGAAGCACCGCGGCGCCGAGATGTCCTCCAGGTTCACCCCGCCGAAGGACGGGGCCAGCCGGACGACGGTCTCCACGATCTCGTCGACGCCGGTGCAGTCGAGCGCGATCGGGACGGCGTCCACGCCGCCGAACTGCTTGAAAAGGATCGCCTTCCCCTCCATCACCGGAAGGGAGGCCTCGGGGCCGATGTCCCCGAGCCCGAGGACGGCCGTACCGTCGGTCACGACCGCGACCACGGACGACTTCCACGTGTAGTCGTTGACCAGCTCCGGCTGCTCCGCGATCGCGGTGCACACGCGCGCGACGCCGGGCGTGTACGCGAGGGACAGGTCGTCCTTGTCGCGCAGCGGCACGGTGGCTTGCACAGCCATCTTGCCGCCGCGGTGCAGCGCGAACGCCGGATCGAAGGAATCGAGGGGCTCGGCCCCGCCGTCCTGCTCCGTACTGCTGTCGCTGCGAGGATTGACGATCTCCGCTGCCACTTCGTTTTACCCCTTAAATATTCATGGTTTGAGGGTTGACCACTCCTGGTGAAGAGTGGGCGGGACCGCATACGACCCGATTGCCTGATACGTACGGGTCGTACACGACGGGCGCGCCGCACACGCGCCCTGAGCCCCGGATGAGGGGTGTAAAGAACCTTCTTACCCGACGACAGGGCCGACGACGAGTCCATTAGGTGCAAGGTCACATCACGGGACTAGAAGGTCACGTCCTGATGACATCGAGGCGACGTCGAGGCGGGATGGAGCGACCCGTGCACGATGGCGAACGTCCGGGCAAGCACCGACCGCATGGTGAGATGCACCGAAGGAATTTCGGTCGGGACCAGGGATTCCCGCAGACGGTCCGGCCTGATGCGCCAACCTGATGCGGGTTCGGGGGTCACCCGTTATCCGATTTTGACATAGCGAGTCCCCTGAATGGCGCAGACCGAATGGCAAGATGCCGTAAACCCACGAGGTCGCGACACCCGAAGGTGTGTGTTGTCGTCGACCTAACGGCATCTCCACCCCTTTCGCCGGAGGAACCACCATGACCGCAAGCTCCACCCGTCGTACGACCGCCCGCACCCGGACTGCAGCGGTCGGTGCGATCGCGGTCGCAGGCGCCCTGATCCTCACGGGCTGCGGTGACCAGACGGACAAGGGCAACGACGGCGGCTCCAGCTCGTCCGCCTCGGCTCCGCTCGCCGACAAGCTCCCCGCCGACATCAAGAAGGCCGGTGTCATCAAGGTCGGCTCCGACATCGCGTACCCGCCGGTCGAGTTCATGCAGGGCGGCAAGGCCGTCGGCATCGACCCGGACGTCGCCGACGCCCTCGGCAAGCAGCTGGGCGTGAAGTTCGAGTTCCAGAACGGCAAGTTCGACAACCTGATCGTGGGCCTGCAGGCCAAGCGGTTCCAGGTGCTCATGTCGGCGATGAACGACACCAAGGACCGCCAGAACGGCGTCGACTCCGACACCGGCAAGAAGGTCGGCAACGGCGTCGACTTCGTCGACTACTTCACCGCCGGCACCTCGATCCTGGTCCAGAAGGGCAACCCGAAGGGCATCAAGTCGCTCGACGACCTGTGCGGCAAGGTCGTGGCCCTGCAGAAGGGCACCACGTCCGAGGGCATCGCCAAGGCGCAGAGCAAGAAGTGCACGAAGGACGGCAAGAAGGCCATCGACCTGCAGACCTTCGACACCGACCCCGAGGCGCTGCTCCGTCTGAAGCAGGGTGCGTCCGTCGCCGACCTGAACGACTTCCCGGTGGCGGCCTACAACGCGAAGACCTCCGGCGGCGGCAAGGACTTCGAGGTCGTCGGCGACCAGATCGAGGCCGGTCCGTACGGCATCGCGGTCGGCAAGGAGAACACCCAGCTGCGGGACGCCCTCCAGGCCGCCATGGCCGCGATCATCAAGAACGGCGACTACCAGAAGATCCTGGAGAAGTGGAACGTCACGCAGGGTGCGGTCACCGAGGCGAAGACCAACGGCGGCTCCTGAACAGCTTCGAGCAACACTGAAGGGCTGTCACTGTGACTGATCCGGTCGACAAGATTCCGGCGCCGACGCTGCCGCCGGAGCAGATCAAGGCCATTCCTGTGCGGCACTACGGCCGCTGGGTGTCCGGGGTCGTGGTCATCGCCATCGTGGTGCTGATCGGGATCGCGTTCTCCAACGCGAACATCAACTACAGCATCATCCCCGATTACCTCTTCGATCCGGGCATCGTCTCGGGCGCCTGGACCACGCTGTACATCTCCGTGCTGGCCATGGTGCTCGGCGTCGTCCTCGGCGTGATCCTCGCCGTGATGCGGCTGTCGTCGAACCCGGTCACCAGCACCGTGGCCTGGTTCTACATCTGGTTCTTCCGCGGCACCCCGGTCCTGGTCCAGCTGCTGCTCTGGTACAACATCTCGCTCGTCTTCCCCATCCTGAACCTGGGGTTCTACAAGGACGAGATGAACCAGGTGATGACTCCGGTCCTCACGGCGCTGCTGGGACTCGGCCTGAACGAGGCCGCGTACATGTCGGAGATCGTCCGCGCCGGCATCCAGTCGGTCGACGAGGGACAGACGGAGGCGTCGCACGCGCTGGGCATGACCCAGGGCAAGACGCTGCGCCGGGTGATCCTCCCGCAGGCGATGCGGGTCATCATCCCGCCGACCGGCAACGAGTTCATCAACATGCTGAAGACCTCGTCGCTGGCCTACGCGGTCCAGCTCCCAGAGCTGATCAAGAAGGCCACGGACATCTCCAGCACCTCGCTGGCGGTCGTCGAGATGTACTTCGTAGCCTGTATCTGGTACCTGTTCCTGACCACGATCTTCAGCATCGTCCAGTACTACGTCGAACGCCGTTACGCCCGTGGTTCGACGCGCAACCTGCCGCCGACCCCGTTCCAGCGCCTGAAGAAGAACCTCCGAATGTTCGGTTCGTTCCGCCGCCCGGAGGTGGCCCGATGACCGGTCTCAGCAAGGACATCACGCCGCCGAGCAGCGGCGCGCCGATGGTCAGGGCCGAGGGCGTGCACAAGTCCTTCGGGCTCGCGCACATCCTCAAGGGCATCGACCTGGAGGTGAACCCGCGCGAGGTGTTCTGCCTGATCGGCCCGTCCGGTTCCGGCAAGTCCACCTTCCTGCGGTGCATCAACCACCTGGAGAAGATCAGCGCCGGCCGGCTGTACGTCGACGGCGACCTGGTCGGCTACCGGCAGAAGGGCGACAAGCTCTACGAGCTGAAGGAGAAGGAGGTCGCGGCGCAGCGACGGGACATCGGCATGGTGTTCCAGCGCTTCAACCTCTTCCCGCACATGACGGCCCTGGAGAACGTCATGGAGGCGCCGGTCCAGGTCAAGGGCGAGTCCAAGGCGGTCGCCCGGGAACGCGCGCAGCGGCTGCTGGACCGGGTGGGCCTCGGTGACCGCAAGGGCCACTACCCGGCGCAGCTCTCCGGCGGCCAGCAGCAGCGTGTCGCCATCGCCCGCGCGCTGGCGATGCAGCCGAAGCTGATGCTCTTCGACGAGCCCACCTCGGCTCTCGACCCGGAGCTGGTCGGCGAGGTCCTCGACGTGATGCGGGACCTGGCCGAGGACGGCATGACGATGATCGTCGTCACGCACGAGATGGGCTTCGCGCGTGAGGTCGGCGACTCGCTGGTGTTCATGGACGACGGTGTGGTGGTCGAGTCCGGCCACCCGCGTGACGTCCTGACGAACCCGCAGCACGACCGGACGAAGTCGTTCCTGTCCAAGGTGCTCTGACGCTCCACCGCGAGAAGGGGGGGGGGGGGTGTGCGGGACGCCCCGCTGCCAGCCCCCGCGCCCGGCGGCCGGGGGGGGTTAGA
>NZ_JBHYKH010000634.1:0-4631 GCF_042741275.1 Streptomyces sp. NPDC058964 | reverse complement strand
GTCGACCTGGTCGGCCCCCCGGCGGGGGGGGGGGGGCGCGGCGCGTCAGCGCGGGGGGCCGGGCGGCCCCCCGCGGAGCCCGCACCGGCGTTCCCGGGTCCGGCCCCCGGCGGGGCAGCACGAAACCCGGTCCGGCGCTGAGGCCCCGGACCGGGTGAGGTGCAGTCGCTGAAACCGCGAATCGCGCTACGTCAAGCGCCGCGACGATGCGACGTGGGACCGGACTGGTCGTCCTCGTCGTCCTCATCGTCGTCGTTGTAGAGATCCGCGTACTGGGCGTACGGGTCGTCTTCCTCGTCGTCGTCCTCGAACGGCTCGCCGTTCGGCGGCTGGCTCGAAGTCGAAGCGCCCAGCTCGCTGGCCAGACGCGACAGGTCAGTCCCGCCGCTGTTGTACTTCAGCTGGCGGGCGACCTTCGTCTGCTTGGCCTTGGCCCGGCCGCGCCCCATGGCTCGACCCCCTCGGTGACGGGGCTCGACGGCCCCAGAGTCTTGACACGCGTTCATGATCTGGAACGGACTCTCCGAAGAGAGACCGGTCCGTAGGGCTTCCACGGTACCTGAGCCCGCGCCCATACGGTACGTCGCCCGCAGGACGCGCCTCGGCCCAGAACCCGCGAGGCGCCCCGTCCCCGCTGGTCAACCGCGATTTTAACCACTTATTGGCGGCCGACCCGCCGACGAACGTGAGAGTTCTCTCTAACTGTCCGCCGACGGGTACCGGCAAACCTCGTGGAACCTCAGCGTCCGCGCGCCGCCGTGGCCTCGTGCATCCGCTGCTCGGCGATCCGGTCGGCCGCGGCGGCCGGCGGGATCCCGTCTTCCTTCGCACGTGCGAAGATGGCCAGTGTGGTGTCGAAGATCTTCGCCGCCTTGGCCTTGCACCGGTCGAAGTCGAACCCGTGCAGCTCGTCCGCGACCTGGATGACGCCGCCGGCGTTCACCACGTAGTCCGGCGCGTAGAGGATCCCGCGGTCGGCGAGGTCCTTCTCCACGCCCGGGTGCGCGAGCTGGTTGTTGGCCGCGCCGCACACCACCTTGGCCGTGAGGACCGCCACGGAGTCGTCGTTCAGGGCGCCGCCGAGCGCGCAGGGGGCGTAGATGTCGAGGCCTTCGACGCGGATCAGCGTGTCCGTGTCGGCGACCGCCGTGACGCCCTCGCCGTGCTGGTCGAGGATCCGTCGTACGGCGTCCTCGCGCACGTCCGTGATCACGACTTCGGCGCCCTCGTCCAGCAGGTGCCGGACCAGGTGGTGCCCGACCTTGCCGACGCCGGCGACGCCGACCCGGCGGCCGCGCAGCGAGGGGTCGCCCCACAGGTGCTGGGCGGAGGCGCGCATGCCCTGGTACACGCCGAAGGCGGTGAGGACGGAGGAGTCGCCCGCGCCGCCGTTCTCGGGCGAGCGTCCGGTGGTCCAGCGGCACTCGCGGGCCACGACGTCCATGTCGGCGACGTACGTGCCGACGTCGCAGGCGGTGACGTACCGGCCGCCGAGCGAGGCCACCATCCGCCCGTAGGCGAGCAGCAGCTCCTCGGTCTTGTCGCGCTCCGGATCGCCGATGATCACGGCCTTGCCGCCGCCGTGGTCGAGCCCGGCCATGGCGTTCTTGTACGACATCCCGCGCGCGAGGTTGAGGGCGTCGGCGACGGCCTCCGCCTCGGTCGCGTACGGGTAGAAGCGCGTACCGCCGAGCGCGGGGCCCAGGGCGGTGGAGTGGATGGCGATCACGGCCTTGAGTCCGGTCGCGCGGTCCTGGCAGAGCACTACTTGCTCATGACCGCCCTGGTCCGAGTGGAACAGGGTGTTCAGTACATCAGCAGGTGCGCCGGTTACGTCGGTCACGGTGGTGACTCCCGGGTAAGTTGCGGCGGTCGAAAGACCAGCTCCCGTGCGGGTGGCGGGTGCTGTGGCATGAGCGTAGAGCCTGTGCCCGCCCGCCATCCGTGCAGTGTTCAGGATCACCCTCTCGCGGCGCGCACGCACATGTGCGCGTGGCACGATCTGCAGTGGTTTCCCGCCCGCTCCGGGATGCCTCGTCCGCGTGTCCCGGGTGGGGTTCCGTACGGGTTTCGAGGCGGGTCCGATGGGGAGGGAGCAGGCGTGCCCAAGGTGTCCTCGGTGATCGTCCCCTACGCGACGTACCTGCGCGTGTACGAGCCATTGGCCGCCTTCCCGGAGCCGGAACGCGGCCACTGGGCGCGCTACGCCCGCCGCCCCGAGCACCCCTCCTACCAGGACGAGCTCCGCCGGTCCCTGTCCGACCTGCTGCCCACCCCGCCCGTTCCCGTGCCGGTCCACGAGAGCGGCGACGCCTTCGTGCTGGACGTCGACGGGGTGGTCTGCGTCTGCCCCTGGCGCACCCGGCTGCGCGGCTGGCAGGCCCTGGGCGAGCTGGCGGACGAGTTCCCGCCGTCGGTCCTGGACGCGGTGCTGCCCCCCGTGGTGCGCCGGCAGGCCGCCCAGGACTACGAGCGCTGGCAGGTCCGCAACCCCGACGCCCGCCCCTGGATCCGCACCTCGACCTGGCAGGTGCCGCTGAACTGGTTCGTCCTGGTCTCGGACGAGGAGCGGGAGTACGTCAAGGGGACCGCCGAGGAGGCTCCCCTGCTGCGCTACCGCACGCCCATGGTGCAGGCCCGGCGGCGGGTGGCGCGGGGGCTGCGGACGCTCAAGGACGCCATCGAGGAAGGGCCGCTGATCGACGGCCTGGTGGACGTGGGGCGGTGGCTGGAGGAGTTCCACCCGCGTTCGCTGGTGGAACTGGACTACGGCGGACTGGTGCACGTGGTGCCGGCCGGTGAGCTGGAGGGGGACCACTCGGCCGCCGACGTGGCCGAGGGCATCGACGCGCTGCGCCGGGGCGACGGGGCTGCCGCCGGGGAGGCGTACGGGCGGCTGGTGGAGCGCTGGCGTGCGGTGCGCGATCTTCGATCCGCGAACTGAGTGACGCACGTCACGGCTCGAACGCCTTCGAACGGCGTACGGTTTACGGCACTTAGATCATCTGACGGGACGTTGGCCTCGATCCGGGCTTTTGTGTCAAGGGTGATGGAGCGCACTTACACGGCTCTTGCGTCTCTTGCCACCCCTCATGCCAAAATAGGACAAGGAGTCCGGGGAAGGCTCCGTCCGCCCAACTACGCTCCATTGTGGGCGGAATCTCAGCATTGCACGCTTTGGGGGGTCTTGTGACTCCTGATCGCCCTGTGACTGATCGTCACAGTGGCGTGACTGTCCGCTATGGCATGGTCCATCGGCTTCCGTCGCTGATGAACACCTGGGAGGGCAATTCCATCGGTTTGGCCGACGCGGCTGGACAGATGGTGTAGTTGTAGTGCCGAGGACAAGCCGTTCGTCCTATAACCGACTCGACTCGCGTCCGCCATTTCGGGCAACGCGGGTCAAGGTGCAGAATTTAGAGGAAAGAACCGAGAAGGTTCGGTTCTCCCGAGGAGGCCGCTCATGACCGCTCGCACCCCTGATGCCGAGCCGCTGCTGACCCCGGCTGAGGTCGCCACGATGTTCCGCGTTGACCCGAAGACGGTCACGCGGTGGGCGAAGGCCGGCAAGCTCACTTCGATCCGCACGCTTGGCGGGCACCGCCGCTACCGCGAGGCCGAGGTCCGCGCCCTGCTCGCGGGCATCCCGCAGCAGCGCAGCGAGGCCTGAACAACTGCATAACCGGGCAATACGGCTGGTCCCCCAACCCGCCGAGGCACCCGGGCCCTAGCTCCAAGCGACGCGGGACCTGCCCCAACAGGGCCCACGCCCAGGCCGACAAGAACTTCTCAGGCAAGCGACACAGGGTGCGTCGTAGATCGCGCTGGACTCCGCCGGGTCCAGCGCGATCTTTTTTGTGCGCCGGACGCGGTGGTCGCGAGGGCTCTGTGAGCGGGCTTGTGGGAGTCTGGGGAGGGGTGTCGGATCGGCTGTGAACCCCTCCCGGGGGCGGTGCAATTGCACATATTAAATTGACCCGTTGTAGGAGGGTTGTAAGTACCGCGGTTTCAGAAACTCATGCGGTGACTCCCGTCACACGTCCGGGTGCTTGTTGCGGTTGACCTGTGTGCGCTAAAGGAGGCACAGGTTCCAGCGGCCCACGAGGGAGCGGGTGTTGGGGCCGGAGACGGTCACGCGGTCGGGGAGCCTTCCTCCTCGACGACGTCCTCGGGGACCTCCGCGCCTCTTGGGGCGGAGTCCATCGCCAGCCGCAGCAGCTGGTGGCAGATCGGGCAGTGGCGGGTGAGGTGGCGATAGGAGGAAGCGGCCGACAGGTGCGCGCGGAGCAGCGCCCGCGTCTCGTGCCTGACAGATGCCGCCATACGCCACCTCCGGGGCCGCACGAGGGGAACGGGCCCTGTTTTCTGGGTACCGGCCGAATGTGAGGCCGTCAAGGGCGGGGGACTGCGCCGGTTCGCCGGGTGTGCGTCCCGGTGTTGCCGCGGGCCCCGGCGGGGGCTGCCGCCCCGAGCCCCCGAGCCCGTCGGGCAGGGAGGGCCTCCAGACGGGCTGGACGGTGCCGGCCGGCATCGAACGGCCAGGTACGACGAATGGCCCCCGGGCCCCAAGGGCGACCGGGCGGGGGGGTTTGGGGGGGTCCGGGGTGTTTACACCCCCCCCCCCCCATAAA
>NZ_JBHYKH010000633.1:3028-4632 GCF_042741275.1 Streptomyces sp. NPDC058964 | reverse complement strand
CCTTCGGCGCTTCGGCGTCCGTCGTCACCGGCCGCCGTACGTCCTGCTCATGTTCTGGTAGAGACCCTCGGCCTCCTTGCCCAGCTGCGGGCCGGCCAGCCAGGTGTTGTCCGTCGGGCCGATCGAGGTGTTCGACACCAGCTCGGTCTTGCCGTTCACCACCCGGAACCAGCCGCCGCCGGACGAGCCGCCGGTCATCGTGCAGCCGATGCGGTACATCGTCGGCAGCGACGAGCTCAGCGACAGCCGGCCGGGCCGGTCGATGCACTTGAACATCTTCAGACCGTTGTACGGCGGAGCCGCCGGGTAACCCCAGGCACCCATCTTGCCGACCTCGGTCGCGGACGGGCCGGAGAAGTCGACGTCCAGCGCCGCGCCGACCGTCTCCTCCAGGGACTTCGACCCGGACTCCGGCTTCACGTGCAGCACCGCGTAGTCGTACGCGGCACCGGCGCCGCCCGTCTCCGAGCCGCCCTCGATCCACTGGTTCGAGGTGGCCGCCCAGTCCGCCCACCAGTTGCCGTACGGCGCGACCTGCGAGGTCGTGACGTTGCTGAGCTGGGCCCCGGACTTGCCGAGGTCGTTGTACGACGGCACGAACGTGATGTTGCGGTACCAGCCGCCGCCCTTGCCCGCATGCACACAGTGACCCGCGGTCCACACGAGGTTGGACTTGCCCGGGTGGTTGACGTCCTTGATGACCGTGCCGGAGCAGACCATCGAACCCTCGGGGGAGTCGAAGAAGACCTTGCCGACGGGTGCCGCGTTCTCGTGGTACGGCGTCTTCTCCGCCGCGGCCTGCACCGGCTGCGGATCCGGGTCGCTCACGCCCCGGTCGGCAGCGGCGTCCTTCGCCGTGAGCGTCTTGTTGGCCTCCTTCGCGGACTGCATCCGCTCCGGCTTCCAGAGGCCCTCGATCACCGGGTTGACGAAGTCCTTGGCGTCACGGAGCCACTTGTCCCTGTCCCAGTTCTTCCAGCCGCCGTCGGCCCACTTGTCGACATCGATGCCGTGCTCCTTGAGCTTGCCCGCGATGTCGGCCGGGATCTCGACCTTGCCGCCGCCGTTGCCGGCCGCCGCGGAGGCCGTGGCGCCGGTCTTGTCGCTCGCCTTGTCGTCGTCGGATCCGTTGCAGGCCGTGGCGGTGAGTGCCAGGGCCGCGACGAGACCGGTGGCGGCCAGGACGTTGCGCCGC
Source organism: Streptomyces sp. NPDC058964 (assembly GCF_042741275.1). Lineage (NCBI taxonomy): Bacteria > Bacillati > Actinomycetota > Actinomycetes > Kitasatosporales > Streptomycetaceae > Streptomyces > Streptomyces sp. NPDC058964. The sequence goes on along the minus strand of NZ_JBHYKH010000633.1, from coordinate 3,437 downwards.
CGTCCACGCCGGTGCGCGAAGGGCGTACGTATGGAACGCATGGTGCGGTTACCCCCGTTGAAGCGATGTTGACACCCCACTATGCCCGTGGGGTTGGGGACGAACGGCGGCGAGCCGGTGAAGGTTTCCACGAGGAGACCCGCCGCCGTCCATGACCCGGCTCCGCCGGGTCGCGGCTACCGGCCGGCGAACTTCTTGCTCATCGAGTCGTAGACGCCCTTGGCCACGTCGCCCAGACGCGGACCGGCCAGCCAGCCCGAAGTCACCGGACCGATCGAGGTGTTGGACACGAGCGCCGGCTTGCCGTCCGAGCCCGTCTCCACCCATCCACCGCCGGACGAACCACCGGTCATGGTGCAGCCGATGCGGTACATCGTCGGCAGCGACGAGCTCAGCGACAGCCGGCCGG
>NZ_JBHYKH010000633.1:0-3018 GCF_042741275.1 Streptomyces sp. NPDC058964 | reverse complement strand
CGGTCAGGGTGCCGCCGGTGCGGTACTGCGGCGGGCCCGTGTCGTGGCGCGACCGCCGACCGGGTGTGTCCGTGCCGTGATACATCCGCTGGCCGTGGTCGGGCGGCGCCGCCGGGTAACCGGTCGCGGTGATGCTCCGCACCTTCGGCACGGCCGGGGCGTTGAAGTTCACCGGCAGAGCCGAACCGACCATCTCTTCCAGGGACTTGCCGCTGTTGCCCTGCTCCGGCGTCACATGGATCACGGCGAAGTCGTAGGGGGCGCCGTCCCCGCCCGTCTCACCGCCCTGGTCGATCCACTGCTGCGAGGTCAGGGCCCCGTCGCCCCACCACACGCCGTACGGAGCGACCTCCGCCCGGGTGGCCTTCTGCAGCTGCGCGTCCGTCATGCCCTTGTCGTTGTACGACGGCACGAAGGCGATGTTGCGGTACCAGCCGCCCTTCTTGCCGGCGTGCACACAGTGGCCCGCCGTCCACACGAGGTTGGACTTGCCGGGGTGGGCCGGGTCCTCCACGACCGTCGCCGAGCAGACCATGGTGCCCTCGGGGGAGTCGAAGAACACCTTTCCTGCGGTTGCCGCGTTGGAGTGGTACGACGGCCGGACATCCTCCGCCTGAACCTTCGCCGGAGTCGGATCGGTCACGCCCTGGTCACCGGAGATGTCGTTCTCGTCGACACCCTTGTCCGGGTCGTTGGCCCCGCGCATCCGGTCCGGATCCCACAGACCCTTGATGATCGGGTTGATGAAGTCGTTGGCCTCGCGCAGCCAGTCGTCCCTGTTCCAGTTCTTCCAGGCGCCCTTCTTCCACTTGTCGATGTCGAACCCGTGCTCTTTGAGCTTGTTCCTGATGTCGTCCGGGATCTTGATCTTTCCGTCGCCGTTGTCCCCGACGGTCGCGGAGGCGGTCGGCTTGCCGTCCGCGTTGTCGTCGGAGCCGTTGCAGGCGGTGGCCGTGAGCGCCAGCGCCGACGCGAGGGCGACGGCCGCCAGCACGGGGGATGTTCTGCGAGGCGCGCTCCTTCCTCGGCGAGCGGTGAAGGACGGCCGTATGGATCGCATGGTGCTGACTCCCCCTGAGGTAAAGGAACTAGGCGCTGCGTCCGCGATGCTCGGGCGGAACTCATGGGGAGTTCACGCCGGTCTCACGGACGTCCGGAACGGCATCACACACTATGCGCTCGCTGTGGGGGACTTCCGACGGAACGGCAACGGTTCCGTCACGGCAAGGATCTTGAAGCAACCCGTAACCAGGTGGGCCGTCCGGGGTTGTAGCGGTGGGGGGACTGCTGCCCATGCCCGGTCCCCGTCCATCAACTCGCCCCTGAACAGCGGGAGGACAGCGAGCCGTGGCCGTGACCGAGTCGGTGACCGGGGGGACCTCCGGGGGAGCGCGCGCCGCGCACGAGGGGATCCTGAGGCGCCAGTCGGCGCGCGAGTCGTCGGCACGCACCTATGCGCGCGCCCTTCCCATCGTGCCGGTCCGGGCACGCGGGCTGACCATCGAAGGCGCCGACGGCCGCCGCTACCTCGACTGTCTCTCCGGTGCCGGGACCCTCGCCCTGGGCCACAACCACCCGGTCGTCCTGGAGGCCATCCGAAAGGTCCTCGACTCGGGCGCCCCCCTCTCCGTCCTCGACCTCGCGACCCCCGTCAAGGACGCCTTCATCACCGAACTGTTCCGCACCCTGCCACCCGGCCTCGCCGACCGTGCCCGCGTCCAGTTCTGCGGACCGGCCGGCACGGACGCCGTAGAGGCCGCGTTCAAGCTGGTACGTGCCGCGACGGGCCGTACCGGAATCCTGGCCTTCACCGGCGCCTACCACGGGATGACCACCGGCGCGCTGGCCGCGTCCGGCGGCGCCGGCGACGTTCGGGTGGGCCGCCTCCCGTATCCGCAGGACTACCGCTGTCCCTTCGGGGTCGGCGGCGCCCGCGGCGCGGAACTCGCAGCCCGCTGGACCGAGTCCGTCCTGGACGACCCCAAGTCCGGTGTCCCCCTCCCCGCCGGGATGATCCTCGAGCCCGTCCAGGGCGAGGGCGGGGTGATTCCCGCCCCCGACGACTGGCTGCGGCGCATGCGGCAGATCACCGCCGACCGCTCCGTCCCCCTGATCGCCGACGAGATCCAGACCGGTGTCGGACGCACCGGTGCCTTCTGGGCCGTGGAGCACAGCGGAGTCACCCCCGACGTGATGGTCCTGTCCAAGGCCATTGGCGGCAGCCTTCCGCTGGCCGGCGGGGGCTAACCCGACGACCGCGACCGCGGGGGACCCCGCGCCCCCGCGGGCCCCGGGCGCGGCAACCAACTCGCCATGGCCGCAGGCACGGCCACCCTCGCCCACGTCCGCGAGCACGGCCTCGCCGCCCGCGCGGCCCGGCTCGGTTCCCGACTGCTGACACAACTCCACGAGCTGGAGCGGCAGTTCCCGTGCGTGGGTGACGTCCGAGGGCGAGGGTTGATGATCGGGCTCGAGCTGGTGGATCCCGAGAGGACCGATCCCGGCTCGCCCGTTCCGGTGCAGACCCCGGCGGGGGCAGGAGACGTGGGCGAGGGCCGGCAGGTTGTCTCCGAAGCCCCCGGAGAGTCGATCGCGGGGCTGGAGCGGGCCCGTACCAGTCGTCCCGCCGCCCCCGAACTCGCCGCCGCCGTCCAGCGGGAGTGCCTGCGCCGCGGCCTGATCGTGGAGCTCGGCGGCCGCCACTCGAGTGTCGTACGGCTCCTTCCTCCCCTCACCATCAGCGACGAGCAGGCGGCGGCCGTGCTCGACCGGCTGAGCGACGCCGTGGCAGCGGTCGCCCGCAAGGCCGGCGACCTCGTCCGCCCACCCCGGCAGCACGGCGGCCGCAGCGGGCGCACCGGACCGACGGGGTAGGACGCGACGACCGTCCCTTCTCCGCCGGACCGCCGATCCGTGACAGTCCGGCCCCGCTCCCCCTGCCCCCGTGGTCCGGTCCGCCACCACACAAACCCGGACGTTCCCAACCGATAGAACGCCCACCAAGCTCTCCCGCCCCCC
>NZ_JBHYKH010000632.1:3904-4637 GCF_042741275.1 Streptomyces sp. NPDC058964 | reverse complement strand
GCGCACGGCTACCGTGTCGTCCCGCACGTGCCCGCGCGGCTGCTGCGGGACGACACCCATCTGAAGGACGTCGTCGAGCGGCTGCGCGGCGCGGGCGTCGACGACGTCTTCGTCCCGGCGGGTGACGCGGACCCGCCGGCCGGCCCGTACGAAGGAGCCCTGCCCGTGCTGCGCAGACTGGACGGGCTGGGCCGGCCCTTCACGCACACGGGGATCACCGGCTATCCGGAGAGTCATCCGCTCATCCATGACGACATCACCATCCAGGCGATGTGGGACAAGCGCGCGCACGCCACGTACATCGTCAGCAACCTGTGCTTCGATCCGCGCGTGCTCGGCGACTGGGTCGCCCGCATCCGGCGCCGCGGCGTCACACTGCCCGTGCACGTGGGCGTCGCCGGTCCCGTTCAGCGTGCGAAGCTGCTGTCCATGGCGACGAAGATCGGGGTGGGGGAGTCCACGCGCTTCCTGACCAGGCACGCTTCCTGGTTCCTGCGGTTCGCGACGCCCGGGGGATATGTGCCCGAGAAACTGCTCGACCGCAGCGCCGACGCGCTGACCGCGCCGTCCGCGGGCGTGGCGGGGCTGCACGTCTTCACGTTCAACCAGGTGGCGGAGACGGAGCGCTGGCGCCGTGCACTGCTCGACCGGCTGGGAACGTAGCGGCGCGCGCACGCCGGGCGGGGGCGCAAGCCCCCCCCACCCGCCCCCCCCCGCCGGGGTCCCTAGCCCC
>NZ_JBHYKH010000632.1:0-3894 GCF_042741275.1 Streptomyces sp. NPDC058964 | reverse complement strand
GCTGGCAACTGCCGCCGGGGCTGGCATCTTGGGGCGGGGCCGCGGGGGGGGGGGGGCGCGTGCCCTCGACCCCGCCCCCCCCCGGCGTGTCTCCGTCGCCGCTCAGCGGAACACCACTGTGCGGTTCCCGTCCACCATCACCCGGCTCTCCGTGTGCCACTTCACCGCGTGGGCCAGCACCTGTGCCTCCACGTCGCGGCCGACCGTGACGAGGTCGTCCGGGTCCAGGGAATGGTCCACCCGGACCACGTCCTGCTCGATGATCTGGCCCTCGTCCAGATCCGGCGTCACATAGTGCGCCGTCGCGCCGACCAGTTTCACCCCGCGCTCGTACGCCTGCTGGTAGGGCTTCGCGCCCTTGAAGCTCGGCAGGAAGGAGTGGTGGATGTTGATGGCGCGGCCCTCGAGCTCCTTGCACAGGTCGTCGGAGAGCACCTGCATGTAGCGGGCCAGCACCACCAGGTCGACGTTCAGTTCCCGTACCAGCTGCAGCAGCCGCGCCTCCGCCTCCGGCTTGGTCTCCCTGGTCACCGGGATGTGGTGGAAGGGGATGCCGTAGGTCTCCGCCAGCCCCTCGAAGTCGCGGTGGTTGGAGACGATGGCCGGGATCTCGATGTTGAGGGAGCCGGTCCGGCAGCGGAAGAGCAGGTCGTTGAGGCAGTGGCCGAACCTGGACACCATGATCAGCGTCCGGGTCGGGGTCGCGGCGTCCCGGAGGGTCCAGGTGATGCCGTGGGCCTCGGCGACCGGGCCGAACCGGTAACGCAGTATTTCCAGATCGACGTCCGGATCGGAAACGTCGAAGTGGACTCTCATGAAGAAGCGGTCCTGGAGCCGGTCGTCGAACTGCTGGCTCTGCAGGATGTCGCCCGAGTTCCGGACGAGGAAGCCGCTCACTGCGTGAACCAGTCCGGCCGTGTCCGGACACGACAGAGTGAGGACGTACTCACGGCCGGGATGCGGTCTAGGGGACATGCAGGGCCTCCCTTGGTGCGCATTGCACAACTTGGTGAGCGATACGCAACATGGTTGGGTCCCGTGCGGTCTGCGGTCAAGGGCGGCGGGGCAACTGCGTCGATGGCCGAATCGGGATCTGCCAACCCCTTGACGTGTGTCGGCCCATTCGGCAAGGGTGTTCCACCACAAGCAATTCAATGCACAATGCGCAACGAATTCCGGTCGAAGGGCTCGGCGCGTGGCAGATCTGTATGTGGACGGAGAATGGCGCGCTCCGGTGGCCGGCGGCCACCGGGAGATCCGCTGTCCGGCGGACGGCACGCTCGTCGCGAGAGTGTCCGAGGCGACGCGCGCCGACACCGATGCGGCGATTGCCGCGGCCCGGCGCGCCTTCGACACGGGCCCCTGGCCGCGCACCCCCGAACGCGAGCGCGGCGCACTGCTGTTGCGCACCGCCGGCCTCATCGAGCGCGACGCCAAGGAGTTCGCCCGGGCCGAGTCGCTCGACACCGCCAAGCGTCTGGCGGAGAGCGAGTACGACATCGCCGACGTCGTCTCCTGCTTCCGCTACTACGGCGGCATCGCCGGCACCAGCGCCGGCCGGGTGATCGACACCGGCCGCGACGACGCCCTCAGCCGGGTCACCTACGAGCCCGTCGGCGTCTGCGGACTGATCACCCCGTGGAATTACCCGCTGCTGCAGGCTTCCTGGAAGGTCGCCCCCGCCCTCCTCGCGGGCAACACGGTCGTACTCAAGCCCAGCGAGCTGACGCCCTCCACCTCGATCCTGCTGATGCGGGCCCTGCACGAGGCCGGGCTCCCCGCGGGCGCCGCCAATCTCGTGCTCGGCGCCGGAGCGGAGGCCGGAGCTCCGCTGTCCGACCACCCCGCCGTGGACATGGTGTCGTTCACCGGCGGCCTGCAGACCGGACGGCACATCATGGCCACCGCCGCCGCCACGGTGAAGAAGGTCGCGCTGGAGCTCGGCGGCAAGAACCCCAACGTCGTCTTCGCCGACGCCGACTTCGAGACCGCCGTGGACTTCGCGCTCACCGCAGTCTTCCTGCACTCCGGCCAGGTCTGCTCGGCCGGCGCCCGGCTGATCGTCGAGGACTCCCTCCACGACGTGTTCGTCGACGAACTCGTGCGCCGCGCCCGGCTCATCCGCCTCGGCGGCCCCTTCGACCCCGAGGCGGAGACCGGGCCGCTGATCTCGGCGCAGCACCGGGACAAGGTGGAGGCGTACGTGGCGGCGGGCCTGGCCGAGGGCGCCGTACTGCGCTGCGGTGGCGAACGACCCCACGACCCCGTGCTGGCGAACGGCTTCTACTACCCGCCCACCGTCCTCGACGAGTGCCGGCAGGACATGCGGGTGGTGCACGAGGAGTCCTTCGGTCCCGTGCTCACCGTCGAGCGGTTCGGCGACGAGGACGACGCCGTCCGCATCGCCAACGACACGGAGTACGGACTCGCCGGAGCCGTGTGGACGCAGGACGCGGGCAGGGCCCAGCGGGTCGCGCGCCGGCTGCGCCACGGCACGGTGTGGATCAACGACTACCACCCCTACGTGCCGCAGGCGGAGTGGGGTGGGTTCGGGCACTCGGGCGTGGGCCGGGAACTGGGACCGACCGGTCTGGACGAGTACCGAGAGTCCAAGCATGTCTGGCAGAACATCCAACCCCGGCCGCAGCACTGGTTCCGCGGCTGAACGCCGAAAAGAGGTCGACCGTGACCCCAGCACAGACCGAGGTGTCGCAGCGGCGCGACACGTCCGAGGCCCCCCGGGACCGCACCCCTGTGATCTCCGTGCGCCGGCTGTGGAAGGTGTTCGGGCCCAAGGCCGACCAGGTGCCGGACTCCGAGGAACTGTGCGGCCTCACCCGCCGCGAGCTCATGGACCGCACCGGATGCACCGCCGCCGTGCGCGACGTGAACTTCGAGGTGTCGCCCGGTGAGGTCTTCGTCGTCATGGGCCTGTCCGGCTCCGGCAAGTCCACCCTGGTGCGATGTCTCACCCGGCTGATCGAACCCACCGCGGGCGAGATCGTCTTCGAGGGCGAGGACATCCGCGGCGCCGACTCCAGGCGGCTGCGCGAACTGCGGCGCAACAAGTTCTCCATGGTCTTCCAGCACTTCGGGCTGCTGCCCCACCGCAGAGTCGTCGACAACGTGGCCTTCGGCCTGGAGATCCGCGGGATGAGCAAGGCGGAGCGCACCGAGCGGGCCATGGAGGTCGTGGAACTCGTCGGCCTGGCCGGATACGAGAACTCCTACCCCGACCAGCTCTCCGGCGGCATGCAGCAGCGCGTCGGCCTGGCCCGCGCCCTCGCCGGCGACCCGGACGTCCTCTTCTTCGACGAGCCGTTCTCCGCGCTCGACCCGCTGATCCGCCGCGACATGCAGAACGAGGTCATCCGGCTGCACCACGAGGTCGGCAAGACCATGGTGTTCATCACCCACGACCTCTCCGAGGCCCTCAAGCTCGGCGACCGCATCCTCATCATGCGCGACGGCAAGATGGTCCAGTGCGGCACCGGCGACGAACTCGTCGGGGCCCCCGCCGACGACTACGTACGGGACTTCGTCCAGGACGTGCCGCGCGGTGACGTGCTGACCCTGCGCTGGATCATGCGCCCCGCCGAGCCCGACGACGCCCTCGACGGTCCCGAACTGGGCCCCGAAGTCGTGGTGCGAGAGGCGACCCGCGTCGTGCTGGCCGCCGAGAAGCCGGTCAAGGTCGTCGAGAACGGGAAACTGCTCGGCATCGTGGGGGACGAGGAGATCCTCGCGGTGGTCGCCGGACAGCAGGGCGGTGCGTGATGGCCGTCGCCACCGACGCGACCGTGCCGGGCGCGGCCCCTCGCGGGGGGGGGGGGCGCCGCCGGGGGGCGCGCCCCCCCCCACGACGGGCGGCATGACGTCCTCGTGGGGCAGGAC
>NZ_JBHYKH010000631.1:0-4640 GCF_042741275.1 Streptomyces sp. NPDC058964 | reverse complement strand
GTGCGGCCGGGCAGCGCGCTCGCCGAAGTGCTGCGCGGGGTACGCCCGGTCTTCACGGACACCCCGGCGGCCCGCGCCGCCCTGCCCGAACTGCTCGGGGACGGCGGCGGCCTCGTCGTGACCGCGGGACCTCGCCTCGCGGCTCAGGCCACGCGCAGCGTGCGCTTCGCGAGTTCGAACGCCGGGAGCATCTCCTCGTGCTCCTCCGTGTCCATTCCGCCCAGGTGCACCACGACCGGGCCGTCCGGGGTGGAGACGGCGAAGGCGCTCTCCGTCTTCTTCTCGTCCAGGAGCTTGCTCGTGTAGAGGTATTCGACTTCCACGCCGGAGACTCCGCCCGTCCGGAACGTGCGGTACTTCTCGTTGCTCGTGTTGTCCTCGGCGGCCACGAAGGACCGCAGTACCGAGCGGGCGTCGGCGTTGCCCGGCGACCCCGTCCAGACGCGCAGGAAGCCGATGTTCCCGGCGGGCTTGGCGTCGATCTCGCACGCCATGGTGACCGGGCCCTGGTGGAGGAGCGCGTCGGCGAGCTCCCCGGCCAGTCCGCCGTCGGAGCCGCTCGAACCGCTCGAACCCTTCGAGGCGCCGGTATCGACGGCCTTCGCCTTCCAGTCCCTGGCGATGTCGAAGGTGACCGGCAGCTCGCAGGCCGAGCCCGCGGCGCCGAGGGTGCCGCCGCTCCTGGCGGCCGAGCCCCCGGCTCCCGTGGCGTGCGCGGTCGCGGGCGTCTTGGAGTCGTCGTCGGGCGACTGCGCGCAACCCGTCAGCATCCCCGCCAGCAACAGCACGGGAGCCAGTCCGCCCCGCACGGTGCCCGTAGTGATCCGCAACGCCGTCTCCCCCCATCGATCCAGGTGGGCCACTGTATCCGAGGGCTGTGACAGCGCCGTGCCCGCACTCCGGGACTTGCTGCGCGAACAGCGGATCGGCACGTCGAGGCCCGCGAGTCCCGTCCGGTGGCGACCGGCGCCAACGACGGCCTCGTGCCGCACGCCCCGGCGCGCAGGCCGGCCGTCGACCGGTGCCGCGCGGGCGCGGACATCACCCGTGTGCCCGTCGCCCTGCCGGACGCCGGCCGCGCCCTGCTCAACCACTGCGCCCCGCTGCTCACGGACCGGAGCACCGCTGTCGCCCGGCCGACCGGTCGACCGTCTGTCCAGCAGGCCCGCGGCCGCCAACTGCCGGTCTCTGCCCTTACAGCCCCGACACCCCATGGGGAAGCGCCGTTTGCGGCCGGAGGGGCGACCAGGGCAGGGTTCGGGGCGTGGCTACTCTGCTGATCGTCCATCACACGCCCTCGCCCAACTGCCAGGCGATGCTGGAGGCCGTCGTGTCCGGCGCGACGACGCCCGAGATCGAGGGCGTACGGGTCGTCCGGCGGGCAGCGCTGTCGGCCACCGCCTCCGACGTGCTCGCCGCCGACGGCTACCTGCTCGGGACTCCGGCGAACCTCGGCTACATGTCGGGCGCCCTCAAGCACTTCTTCGACCAGGTCTACTACCCCTGTCTGGACGAGACCCGGGGCCGGGTCTTCGGCTACTTCGTGCACGGGGGGAACGACGTCACGGGCGCGGTACGGGGGATCGAATCGATCACCACGGGCCTCGGCTGGCGGCGCACGGCCGACGCGGTCACCGTGACCGGCGAGCCGGGCAAGGCCGACATCGAGTCGTGCTGGGAGCTGGGCGCGACGGTCGCCGCAGGGCTGATGGGCTGACACGACCCCGCGCTTGCGTCGGAGGCGGTGCCGGCACCGGACAGGTTCCGGCGGAGCACGCATGATCACCGCTCATGCAACCGGTGATCCTCCGCCAGCGGCGTGCGCGTACAGGCCCTGCTCACGGGCTTCGGCGCCTCCTGCGACGCCCACCACTTCACCGCTCCGCACCCGGACGGTGACGGCGCGGCCCGCGCCATCCGCAGCGCCCTGACCGACGCCGGAGCGGCACCCGAGGGCATCGACCACTGTCAATACCCACGGCACCTCCACCCCTCAGGGTGATGCGGCCGAGCACAACGCGCTCCACCAGGTCTTCCGCCGCGGCCCTCTCCGGCGCCTCCCTACGTCCACCTCATACCGATGTCGGACAGCTGCCGCACCCGTTCAGGGCTGAGCGTGGCGGCGCGGCTGCGCTGGTTGCCGACCCAGGCGCCCAGCCTGACCTGCCGGTCCTCCCCGGAGCCGACGGTGACGGTCTCCACGTGCTTGCGCGGCACGCCCAGGTGGCCCTCGCGCTCGTAGAACTGCGCGGCGGCGGCCAGGTTGACCGCCCATTTGTCGGCCTGGGACACGCGCGGTCCCGGCCGCTCCTCGTCGGAGGCGGGACCAAGTCCCAGTACGTTTTGGCACAGCCACTGCTGACCGACGGTCAGCCGGTCCCAGCCCAGGCGCTGCGCGCGCACCCACCGGCCGAGATCCTCTCCCTGCCGGACGGTTCCGCCCGGGGCGGTCGGCAGGTGTCCGCCCTCCGTCAGGTGGAGGCGGGTGAGGTGGAAGCGGCGCTGCCATTCCACCGGCCAGACCGGACACCAGGCCGGATCGATCTCGTCGAGCTGTTCGCGGCGCTCCTCCGAGAGCGCGCCCGCCACCGGCTCCGCCGCCGTGCCGTCGTCCGGCCGCTGCCCGCGCCCGGCGGCCCGCCGGGCGGCTGCGCGCTGGTTCTTCAGCCAGATACCGAGCCTGAACCCCTGGTGGGTCGCGTCATGGGGGGCCAGAAGATGGCCGTGCTCGGCCGCCCAGGCGCGGGCGGCCGTCAGGCCCTCCTCCCAGGCGACGTCGAAGTGGGACCAGACCATGCCGAGTTCCCCGAGCCGGCGGACACGGTCGTCGGCGAGCGTGCCACGGGCCTGGAAGCGGCGGGCGTCGGCGATCCACTGCCCGAGCGGGAACCCGGCGAGCGAGGCCGGCCACCCATGGGTCCCGGTGTCCCCGTCACCGGGCACCCGGAACGTGAACGGCACCCGCAGATCGCCGTGCACGCGCGCGTACAGAGCGGCCGCCTCGACACCGCGGCGCCAGTGCGCGTGCTCCGGATTGATCACCCGCAGCTCGATGAACGCGGCCAGCCGCGCCGGATCCCGCGGTGTGGAGAACTTCAGCAGGGCCCTGGCGGGAGCACTCACGCCCCATGGCCCCCCATCGTTTTCTTCCTCGCCCGCCTCGCCCAGGACGCGGCCCTTGGGGGAGTGGCTGGGCGCCTGCGGCTGTGCCAGACGTTCCACGATCCGCGCGTCATGGGCGCGCAACGCCTCCAGGAGCCGGGCCAGCCCCCCGTACGCCCGGCTGGTGAGCATGTTGTCCGGGGTCTCACCCGGCCCGAGCAGCACCGGCACCACCAGCGACGCCGTCTTGCCCTCCCCGGGCCGGATGCGCAGGGCCCGCCCCACGGCCTGCACGAGATCGGGCAGGGAACCGCGGACGTCGGCGAAGTACACCGAGTCGCAGTGCTTGGTGTCGACACCTTCGCCGAGCACCCGCACCGAGCTCAGGAACGCCCGCTCTCCCGGGCCGCCTGCGTGCGCGAAGTCGTTCAGGACGCGCCGGCGGTGCCCCGGCGCGTGGTCGCCGCACAGCCAGTCGGCCCACACCGTCCGCGGATACCGGCCCGGTCCCGCCGCGTGCAGCCGTGCCGCGACCGCGGGGAGTCCCGCCGCGAAGGCCTCGGCCTCCCGCACGAGATGGTGGAAGACCAGGGTGCGCCGCAGGTCCTCCTCGGCCGCCGTCTTTACCAGCGCGGCCTGCAGCGCGGCGAGCCTGGCTCCCCGCACCTCGTCCGTACGGCCCTCCAGACCGAGCAGCTGGGCGGCCTGCAGCTGGGTGTCGGTCACATCGACGCACACGACCTGGTACGGCGCGCAGATCCCCCGGTCGATCGCCGCCGACAGCGTCAGGGTGTGGCAGCGGGCGCCGAAGGGGCCGTCCGGATCGTCGTCCATGGAGGCGACCAGCTCACCGGGTACCCCCTGCTCCGGCTGGTCCTCCTCCGGCTGCCACAGGCGCGGCGTGGCGGTCATGTACAGGCGCCGCAGCGACGGGATCCGGGTGTTGTCGTGCACGACCGCCCACGGCTTGCCGAGCCGCCCGGAGGTCCGGTGCGCCTCGTCGACCACGATCAGGTCCCAGCCCGGCAGGCCCGCCGCGTGCGCCCGCTCCAGGGTGCCCAGCCCGAGGGAGGCGTACGTCGCGAAGACCGTGACCCTGTCGAAGGGGCGCACCCGGGCGATCAGTTCGCCGACGTCCGTCGTGTTGGGGAACCCCGCCTGGTCGCCGCGGAGCGAGGAGACCCCGGTGGTCGGCCCCCTGCGGCCGCCCGCGCGCCAGGCCGCCTCCGTCTGGGCGAGCAGGTCCAGGGAGGGAACCAGTACCAGCACCCGGCCCGCGCGCAGTTCCTCGGCGGCGCGGACCGCCACGAGGGTCTTCCCGGATCCGGTCGCCATCACGACCTGGGTCCTGAGCCCGCGCGGCGGCAGGGAGGTTCCGGCCGGCGCTTCCAGAGCGCGCACCACCGCGTCCACGGCCTCGCGCTGGTGGGGGCGTAGTCTCACAGAGCCGACCCTAGTCCACCGGGCGCGCGTGCACCGGGCCCGGCCGAGCGGGCCGCCGAAGCCCGGGGGGTCAGAGCGAACGCGCGGGTTTCAGG
>NZ_JBHYKH010000630.1:2581-4647 GCF_042741275.1 Streptomyces sp. NPDC058964 | reverse complement strand
GTCGGGAACGGCGCGCGCACGACCGGTTCCGGAGCGCTACCCGCAGCGCCCGCCGAACGGGCCTATTTCAGGGTCGCGGAGGTCAGACCGGCCTGCACCTGACGCTGGAAGGACAGGTAGACGACCAGCATCGGGATCATGGCGATGGTGACGCCGGCGAAGAGAACGGGCAGGTCAGAGGCGTATCCCTGCTGTTGCTGGAGCTGGATGAGGCCCTGGGTGAGGACATAGCGCTCGGGGTCCGAGCCGCTCTGCGGCTGCATGAGGACCGTCGGCAGGATGAACTGATTCCACTGACCCAAAGTGTTGAAGATACCGACACTGATCAGACCCGGCTTCGCCATCGGCAGCATCACCTGGAAGAAGGTCCGGGTGTGCGAGGCCCCGTCCAGGATCGCCGCCTCGAAGACCGCCGTGGGCAGCGTCCGGAAGAAGGCGTGCATGAAGAACACGGTGAACGGCATCGAGTAGGCGACGTAGACCAGGATCAGGCCCTGGTAGGTGTTCAGCATGTCCAGCCGTTTGACCATGAAGAACAGCGGGACCAGGGCCAGGAACACCGGGAACATCGCGCCGGCGACGAAGAAGTAGTACAGCAGCCGGTTGCCCCAGAACTGGTAGCGGGCCAGGACGTACGCGGCCATCGAGCCGAAGAGCATCGTCAGCGGCACGCTGAACACCAGCACGATGATCGTGTTCAGGAAGTAGTCGCCGATGCCCTTGTTCCAGGCGCGGTGGAAGACGTCGAAGGACCAGCTGTGCGGCCAGCCGAAGGCCGAACCGCCGATCTGGGCGTCGGTCTTGAAGGAGCTGAGCACCAGCCACAGCAGCGGCAGCACGATCAGCAGGGCCCACAGGGCGAGGAAGCCGTGCGAGAACACGTTCAGGACGATGCCCTCACCGCGCCGGTCACCGGGGCCGGCCGGGCCCTTGTCGACGGGCCGCTCGGCGGGTGCGGCCACGGACTCCTTGAGAGGTGCGCTCATGTCGTCGTATCTCCCGCTCAGAACTCGACGCGCTCGCGGCGGGTGGCGCGCAGCATGACCACGGACAGGACCAGGGTGAGCACCAGCATGACCACGCCCATGGCGCAGGCGTAGCCGCTCTTCCCGAAGTATTGGAAGTTGCGCATCATCACCGTCGACATCACATCGCTGTGATGGTCGGGGCCGCCCCCGTACGCGCCCATGTTCTGGGTCATCGAGGAGACCAGGACGAACATGTCCATCGCGACGATGCCCAGATAGACCCAGGCGGTCTGCACGGTGTCCCACAGCAGGGGCAGGGTGATGCGGAAGAAGGACTGGTTGCGTCCCGCGCCGTCGATGAGAGCGGCCTCGTAGATGTCCTTGGGGATGGACTGCATGGCGGCCGAGAACAGCACCAGATAGAAGCCGACGCCGTGCCAGACGACGGCCGCGATCAGCGCCCACAGCACCATGTTGGGCTCGTTGAGCCATTCCACGGGATTGTCGGTGTCGACCAGTCCGAGTTTGATGAGGAAGCCGTTGAGAAGGCCGCCGCCGTCACTGCGGTAGACCGCGTTGAACAGCACCGCGACGATGGCCAGCGACAGCACCTGCGGGAAGAAGTACACGATTTTGTAGAACCGGGATCCGGCGACGCCCTGCACTCCGCCGGCCCTGCTGCGTCCGCCCGCGTTCACCATGAAGGCGAAGAAGAGGGCGAGCAGAATGGTGATCACCGGGATGAAGATCAGGAACAGGATGTTGTGCCAGATGGCCTGCATGAAGACGTCGTCCTGGAACAGCGCCTTGTAGTTGTCCAGTCCGACGAACTTGAAGGTCTGCGACTGCCCCTTCCAGTCGGTCAGCGAATAGCCGAACGTCTGGATGTACGGCCAGATCACGAAGATCACATAGAGCGCCACGGGCACGAAGAGAAATCCCGCGACGAATCTGTACTGCCCCTTGCGCATTGGCGATTCCTGCCCCTGGGTGTCCTGCCCCGGGCCGGGGGGCGACCGCCCCGGCCACCGCGGGCGGGCAGTCCCGGGGGGTCTTGGTGGGTGCCCGGGACGGTGCCAGCGTGTCGCCCGCGGCCAG
>NZ_JBHYKH010000630.1:0-2571 GCF_042741275.1 Streptomyces sp. NPDC058964 | reverse complement strand
GTTTTGTTTTATTCGCTCCAGGGTGGTGCAGGCCGGGGGCGTGGGGGGCCGGGCCGGGGACACGGCGTGCGGTCAGTCCCGGTGGTTCTTCTTGGAGGCCGGGTCCTTTGCCTGCTTGTCGACCGCGGCCTGGCACCGCTTCAGCCACTCCTTCGGCTGAATGCGCTTGGCCATCAGCTCGTTGGACGCGGCCTCGATGGCGGCACCCATCTCGCTGTACCACTCCGTGTAGAGGTAACGGAAGGTGTTGTCACCGGCGGCCTTGGACGCCTCGACCGTGGACTGGGTGCCGGGCCGCAGCTTGACGCTGGGGTCGACGCCGTCCCTGAGGATGGTGAGCGAGTTCGCCTCCTTGGCGAACAGCGTCGACCACTCCTTGGAGAGCATGCGCCGCATGAACTCCTTCGCCTCGGGCAGGTTCTTCGCCTTCGCCGGGATGATGAAGGGCTCGCCGGAGCCGGCCCTGATCGCCTCGAACGGCAGCTTGCTGCCGGGCAGCAGCGGCATCGGCATGAACTTCATGTCGAAGTCCGCCGGCGTCTGCTTGAGCTGTTCGTTCTCCAGCCAGGAGCCGCAGGTGATGAAGGCGGCCTTGTACTGGTTCCAGCGGGTCTGCGACTCGGTGTGGGTGAGGCCGTTGGTGCCGGGCATCAGCAGGCCCTTCTCCACCACCTCGTAGATGGCCTCGACACCGGCCTGCGCCGCGTCCGACCCGACGAACGCCTTGGGGTCGAGGTTGTCGATCGCCTTCATCGCGTCCAGACCGCCCGTCTTGGCGATCAGGTCCATGATGGCGACGTTGATGTAGTACGGGTACTTGCCCTGGTGCGCCAGGCCACCGATGCCCTGCTTCTTGGCGTCCTTGCAGATGGTGAGGAAGTCCGCCCAGGTCTTGGGCTCCTCCCAGCCCTTCTCCTTGAAGAGCTTGCCGGAGTACCACAGACCCCACACCGTGTAGATGTAGTTGAGGGCGACGATCTTGCCCTCCTGCATGCCCGCGTCGAGGGTACCGGGGATGATCATGTCCCGGACCTTCTTGCTCGGGTCGTCCAGGGACGGCGCGTCGAGCACCGGCGCGAGGTCGAGCAGCTGGCCGTTCTTGTACAGGACGTCGACCTTGATCTGCTGGGCGCCGGAGTCGTCCACGATGTCCGGCGGGTTGCCCGCGTTGAAGCGGGGCTGGAGCTTGCCGGTGATCTCCTGGGTGCCGGTGTGGGTGGAGGCGATGCCGAGCTTCTGCTTGTAGCTCGCCTCCCACGCCTTGGCGTAGTCGTCGCCGTAGCCGCCCTTGAAGATGACGACGTCGAGATTGCCGCCCTTCTTCACGCCGAACGGGTTCGACTTCGACGTCTTGCCCTGATTGGCGTTGCCGTCGCTGTCGCTGTCCCCGCCGCCGCTGGCGCAGGCGGACAGAACGCTCATCGCGGGTACGGTGATCAGACCAAGTGCGGCGGACCGCTTGATCAGATCACGACGGCCTACACCCTCGTTGCCGGGGTTCGCTGCGGAACTGGATCCCATGCTCAAGTCCTCGCCTTCTCCAGGACTCAGGCGGTGAACCGGATCCTCCCGGCACCGCGGTCGGGTAGCGCTGGGTCGTGCAGGAAACGCCGACAGGTATAGTCCACTTCCGGCCGACGGAGCAAGATCGAACGCAAGGTTGGCCATGGGTCTTTTCCGAGTTGAGACCTCACGGAAATGTGAGACGCCTGTGGGCGCCTTGCCGGAAAAGTCCGTGGCATAGGCCCCCGAATGCCACACTCAACGCCCTTGACATCAATGGCCACTTGGCCACCTACTGGTTCCTGCGCACGAACTTGACAACGTTGTCCGAAGTACGCGACGCAGGGAGGGTATCCGTTTTGTTGCAGCGGAGAGCTCGGCACAGATGGGGTCCGGCGGCCGTCCTGACGGCCGCCTTCGTCATGGCGGTGGGCTCGCAGGGGGCAGCGGTCGCCCTGCCCGCCAAGGCACCGGCCGCCGAACGGGAGTTCGCCTCTTCGTTCGAGGCCGACGACCCGGCACCGGACTGGCTGAACACCGTCGACACGGGACCGGACGGGAGCGAGCGGGCCTCGGGCGTCGACGGCGGCTACAGCGCCGGCATCCCGGGCAACGTGACGGACCACGTCACCGACGTACGGGCGAGCGGCGAGAACTCGGGCGCGGGCGAGGTGAAGGAGAACCTCGTCGACGGCGAGCCGGGCACCAAGTGGCTGACCTTCGAGCCCACCGGATGGGTCGAGTTCGACCTGGACAAACCCATAGAGCTGGTGACATACGCCCTTACGTCCGCCAACGACTACGCCGAGCGTGACCCGAGGGACTGGACGCTCCAGGGCTCCACGGACGGCAAGGACTGGAAGACCGTCGACACCCGTTCCGGCGAGACCTTCTCCGAACGGTTCCAGACGAAATCCTATGATCTGCCGGAACCGGCCGAGTACCGGCACTTCCGGCTCGACATCACGAAGAACAACGGCGCTTCGGGCATCGTCCAGCTCGCCGACGTCCAGTTCTCCACGGGCGGCAGCGGCGGCCCGGTCCCGCAGGACATGCTCTCCCTCGTCG
>NZ_JBHYKH010000629.1:0-4648 GCF_042741275.1 Streptomyces sp. NPDC058964 | reverse complement strand
CCCTCGATGACCGCAGGCGGCAGGTCCACCAGCACCTCGTCGGCCAGTTGCGGTACCGCCACGTAGGCGAGCTCCGCCGCTGTACGACGTACGTCCAGCGAGGCGCCGATGCGCTTTCCGGCCCGCACCAGCAGCGACAGTCGCTCCTGGGCACGGTAGCGGTCGGTGATGTCCAAGGACTCCTCGAACAGCCCCAGCGGTTCCCCCCGGGCGTCCACCAGCCGGTGGTACGAGCACGACCAGACATGCTCGCGCACCGGGTCGGCGGGAGCGCGCCCGCGGTAGTGCATGCCCTTGATTGATTCACCCGTCGTCATCACGTGCTCCATGACCTGATCTTCGTCCGGGGGGTGATGGCGTGAGATGAACTCGCCTTCGGGAAAGAGATCCGCGGCCGGTCGGCCGATGTACTGGGCGATCCCCGCGAGCTCCAGGTCCGTGGAGACGTTCCCCCAGACGACCCGCCCGTCGGTGTCGAAGATCGTCAGGCCCACGGGAGACTCCGTCGCCAGTCCCTGCAGCATCGCCAGCTGTGCCTCCCAGCCGCGCAGCGCCCCCAGATCGGCCGCGACCACGACGGTCGCGGCGACGCCCCGGTGCGCGAGCGGGCTGAAGGTCACGGCCGCGCGTAGGGTACGTCCGTCCTTGCAGCAGAGGTCCAGGACGGTGCTGCGGGGCTCGTGCGCCTTGCAGAAGGCGGACAGATGCAGCCCGGGGGCCGCTGCCAGCAGACGGGCGGCCGACTCGCCGAGCACATCCTCGGGCGCGTATCCGAGAAGCCGCTGGGCCGAGGATCCCCACCCGGAGATGCGGCCTTCACCGTCCAGTACTGCGGAGGCGGCCTTGGAGAGGTCCAACGGACTATGGAAATCGACGTTGGCCGCATTCGGAAAACGATCCATGGCACCGCTTCCCTTCGTGCTCCCCCAGGATCCCGTGCCGCACGGCGGACGACAACCGCACGCGCGATCGTCGCCCGCTCACACGGAACGACCGACGACGGCTACCCGGACGCCGCACTGCCGTCGACGGCAGTCAGCCGTCGAAGTCGCGGGCTTCTGCGGACGCGGACCGGCGCCCGATGGGCAGCGTCCTGTGCAGCTCATCGTGGGTCCGGCAAGCGGCTGGAGTCCGTGCGCCATTCGCGAAGGGCCGCGTCGACACGGCTGATGTCCGGGCCGTCGTCGTGACGGCGCCGACGGCCGGGCGTCGGCGCGGCGGTGACCGGCCCAGGGCAGGTGCCGTGTCCATCGTCCTGGCAGGTGGGGGTGTGCGGGTGGCGGTCGCGGGTCTGCACGGCCCCGGCGCGGGGTCGTGAGCGCGGTCTTCCCGCCGCCGTCCGAGCGAGCAAGATCGCTTGGTAGGGACACGCTGTGCTGGGCTGTGAACGGATACGACTCCGGAGGGGCACGCCCCTCCGCTCGCACGACTGCCGGGCCCGACACACATGCTGGTTGCCCCGGCTGTGCTGCTTCGCCTGCTCGGCGGCACCGGAGAGGTGGAGCGGTTCGGGAAAGTGCGGACGTGCTCGCGGCGCCCTGGGTAGAGGCTCCGGCGGCGGGTCGGCGGACGGGCGCACTGCGCAGGACGGCGAACTGACGGCAACGGCTGTCCCTGGCACTGCCCTGTCTGGTCCACTTGGGCGGCAGCGTGCCAAGATCCATCGACGCGAAGGAGTACGCATGCCTCAGACGCCTGCTGTCCCGTACGGTCACGTCGTCGTACCCACCGGCATCCTGGCCACCGCCCTGTACGCGCTAGGCCAATTCGAGGCCGCCGCGATCGAGAGCAGACGTGACGGGCTCCGCCCCAGCACCGCCGTGTGCACGGCCGTGGCGTGGCTGTGGGAAAACGGGCACCAGGACGAGGTCACCAACTTGATCGGCACGGTCTGCGCCGTGCTGCGGGGACAGCAGGTACCAGGAGGCGTCGGCCGGATCACGCACGACGCGGTCATCAACGCGTTCGGTGCAGAGCTCGCCCAACTCGCCCTCACTCCGGATGGTGGATGGGGGCCCATTGCCGCACATCTCAACCAAGAGGTGCCGCGCGGGTTCTGACCACGGGCCGTTCGCGCGCGCCCCTTGCCTGGCTCTCCCCGCAGTGCGATCCGAATCGCCCCCACCCGGTCTTCCCGGCCGTGTGGGGGCTTTCGCATCGCCCGCCGCGTTCTCCTTTGCCGAGCCCGCGGCCGCCGACTGTGTTGAGGAAGGGGTTCCGGGACGACATGGCCGACGGGACCCGACGGGGCTTCCAGGGCGTCAGAGCATGAGGAGGAGCCGTGTGTTCGGGACGAGCTTCCGGTTCACGCTGGTGCTCTGCACGAAGATCGTGAAGTCGTCGTTGTGGTCCGGCTTGACGCGGACTTCCACGTCCGGCAGGCCGAGCAGGGCTCGGGCCTCGGGTCCCGTGTACACCCGGTCCGTCTTCTTCTCCAGCACCGCGATCTGCTTCCGTGCCTGTATCTTCTCCGACTTGCTCAGCTGGTAGAACGCGCCACCGGTACGGTAGGTGTGCCCGCATTCGATGACCCAGTCCCGGATCGCCGCGTCACGAGCCACCGGGATCAGCGCGTACTGCGACGGCTTCACCGGGGTGAGGCCGGCCGCCTTGATGGTGTCCTTGTTGACCGCGTCAGCGCCCATGGAGAACACCGCCCGCGATCCCCGGATGCCCTGGCTGCGGCCCACCATGAATTTTTCGGTGGCCTGCCGGATCACCTGCCCGGCCTCTTCCAGCCCCTGGGTGCTCGTGGCGTCCCAGATGGCGATGTTGTCCTTCGGGAAACCGCACTGCATGGCCTCGCGCTTGCCCATCTGGTCCGGTACGAGGACGGCCAGCGTCCAGTTGTCCTGCTGTGTCTGGATCATCTGGGCCACAGCCTCGACCAGTTGACGCGGATCCCTGACAGGGGCATCCGGGCAGCGATGACTCGCGTTCTCCTGACCGTCGGTGAGTACGAACGTCAGGAAGCTGTGGTCGCCGTACAGTTGAGCTGTCTGTGCCAGCTCCCGCTGGGATTTCAGTGCCGCCGCCAGCAGAGACGTCATTCCACCGACCCGGTACAGCTGCTTCAGCGACGGCATCCGCAGCACGTCCTTGTCGTAGATGACGCACTCCACCTTGTCCGCGAAGACATACACCGTGACCCGGGTTTCCTGGTCCAGTTCCTTCGATCGGCGAGCAAGGTATGCGATCTGCTGGTCTGCTACTTCGACGACCTTGCGGCTGAGGTGCGTCATGGACGAACTGGCATCCAGCACAAGAGCAACGTGATTGATGTAGTTCTGGCTTCCGGACATGACAGCTCCCCCTCTTTCCGACTCGATGCTCCTACCGTCTCACGCACCACTGACAATCGATCTTGGCTCGCAGCCTGGCCGGGGAGCACATCCGAGCCCACGCATGTCTGCCCGGTCGGCGGTTCGGGGCGCGCTGGACAGGGTGGGGAAGCGGGGCCGGCCAGGGCCGGGGCCCGGGCGAGGAGCCGGCCCACGCAGGGCCGCACCTGCGCGCGAACGCAGGGCCGCCTCTGTGTGATCGGAGCCGGTGGAGGGTGTCTATGGCGCGCACGATCAGGGCGCGGCCGAGGGCGGCGCGGGGACGTCACGACGGTCCGCAGCACGGTGGCGAGGGGTTGCGCATCGCCGGCTCACTGCCCTCGCGGTCAGCCGAGG
Source organism: Streptomyces sp. NPDC058964 (assembly GCF_042741275.1). Taxonomy (NCBI): domain Bacteria; kingdom Bacillati; phylum Actinomycetota; class Actinomycetes; order Kitasatosporales; family Streptomycetaceae; genus Streptomyces; species Streptomyces sp. NPDC058964. Next base: position 971 of record NZ_JBHYKH010000629.1, on the reverse strand, counting down.
TGGCGGGAAGTGATGGAATCGGGCCGGGCGAGGCTCCTGGCGGGGCGGAGCGTTGTGTGAGCTCGGCGGCGGCCCTCACGCCGCGCTGAGCAGGGCCGGGGCGCCCAGCCAGGCTGGATGAACACGCAGTGCCCAGCGGGGACGTGCGCGGCGGTGGGTGAGGTCAAGGGGACAGGCAACCAAGCCTATGCGGACGGCTTGGAGCGCGGGCCGCGCTTCGGGCGCGGCCGACTGCGGCATCAGGTTGCGGGACTCTTACTGCCGGACGGCGCGGGGTGCCGCGGCCCGGGCTGGGCGGTGCCGTCCAGCAGCACCGCGCCGACGGGATGCGCCTGTGCCTGCCCGGAGTCCGGCTCGGACTGGCCGCAACCCCTAGGCGGCCAGGGCGGCGTTGAGCATCCGGCGGGCGACCGCCGTGAGTTCCGTGAGGTCGGGTGCGGGCCGGGCGCGGGCCATCGCACCGGCGAGGCGGTCGAAGAGGAGGCCCTCGGTCCAGGCGACCAGCAGTTCGGCGGCCTCCCGGGGCCGGGCGGCGCCCAGTGCCTCGAGAACGGCGGCCGCACGGGCGCGGGCCGCCAGTCCCGCCCGGTGAAGAGCCGACTCCAGCTCCGGCGTGCGCGCGGCCTCGAGGCTGAGCTCGTAGCGGGCGAGCTGGCGCTGGCGGCCCGTGGTCAGCCAGTGATGCAGCAGCGCCCCGAGCGCGGCCGCGGCCTCCTCCCGCGAGACCGGCCGGCTCAAGTCGATGTCGTCCACGTCCAGTTCCGCGATACGCGCATAGCATGCGCCGATCAGGGCCGTACGCGTGCGGAAGTAGTACGACGTACTTCCCGCGGGCAGCCCCGCCGTGGTGTCGATCGCGCGATGCGTGAGCCCCCGCAGGCCTGCCGCAGCCACGGTGGCGATCGCGGTGTCCGCGATGAGGGTGCGGCGGTCAGGACTGGGCATGTCCTCACTCTACAGCTGTAGAGTGA
>NZ_JBHYKH010000628.1:0-4649 GCF_042741275.1 Streptomyces sp. NPDC058964 | reverse complement strand
GGGCGCGGGGCCCCCCCGGGGGGCGGCGCCGGGGGCGGGGGGCGCAAGCGCGCACCCGCCGGCCGCCCCCGGGGGGGGGCGCGCGTGCCGGGCGGGCGCCGGCCACCTCGGGCCGCGCCGGGCCGCGGTCGCCGCGGACCTCCACCGCAAGCACCGCGACCTGGACGACGGCCAACTGGCGGCGCTCAGCGCGGCCGCCGTGGCGGGCGGTGACACCGCCCTGCACCAGGAGCTGGAGGGCAAGCTGCACCAGTCGCGGATCCGCGCCTATGTGACCGGCGCGGAGAACGTGGCCGGTCCGGTGCCGATCACGCACCCGGCGGAACGCGAGCGGGCCACCGAGCTGTGGCAGCGGCTGCTCGGCGAGGCCACGAACACACGCCAGCGGGTACGGCTGCTGCTGTGGGCGGTGGGCGCACGGCTCACCCCGCCCCGGGAGGTGATCGCGGCCGAGTCCCTGGAACTCGCCCACGCGCTGCTCGGCTCGGGCTCCGCGGGCCCCGGCCTGCGCCAGGAGGTGGCACAACTCGTCAGCGTACAACCGGAGTTCAGGGCCGCCCTGGCGGCCGGGGTGCACGAGGTGCTGGGCGAACGGCCCGGCCAGGAGCAGCTCTTCGCGCAGTTCCCCGCCCAGCTGCTCGACGAGCGGGACCTGCGCGGCAGTCCCCGGCTCCTGGAGTACTACTGGCGGGCACAGGCCGAGCGGGATCCCTCGCGCACGGTCGAGCTGATGTTCCGCATCCTGGAGGTGCGGGGCCAGGCCTCCCCGGACGCCGAGCTGCTGCGCGCCCTGTGGCGGCAGGCCTCCCCGGCCTGGACGCACGAGGAGGCGACCGCCATCGCCCGCCGCCTGCCGCAGGGACTGCCGGTGGACGACGCGGTCGGCGAGTGGTTCGACCGTGCGGTGAAGCGCGAGATCAGCGACGCGCAGGGCCTCGAGGCCTGTCTGCGGCTGCTGGACGAGCTCTGCGCCCCGGCCCGCCGCGCCTGGCTGCGTCCGGTCACCCAGGAGTGCATGGAGACCACCTTCCGTCTGGACTCCGCGCTGCGCGAGGCCCGTGAGGCCACCGCCCTGGCGCTCCAGTTCGGGACCGCGGCCACCGAACTGTGGGCGGCCCCCCGCGCCCTGAAGCGGTACCGGCTGCTGCCCGCCCTGCTGCGGCTGCCCGCCGACCCGGCCCGGCTGCGCAAGGACATCGGGGCGTTCGGGTTCGCGCTGGCCGACGGCTATCTGCGGGCGGTGCACTCGGCGGCGGTCCGTGCCGACCGGATCGACGAGGTGCTGCTCAGCCATGTGACCGGCGTCGTCACGGTGAGCGCGCAGGCCGGGCTGCCCCAGGCGCACCTCGACATCGTCGGCGCGCTGCGGTCCCACACCGCCAACCACTGGCGGCTCGCGGACCTGAACCTGCTGGAGCGGGCGGTCCGCCCGTTGGACGCCGAACTCGCCAAGGAGTACCAGCGGCACGCCGAACGCCGGCTCAGCGCGCCGCAGAAGCTGGTCCGCAAGATCACCCGCCGCCGGTCACCGGACGGCTCCCGCACGGAAGAGGGGTGAGCCCGGGTGACCGAGATCGTCATGTTCATCCTCCTGCCCGCGCTCTACGTGGGCGCGCTCGCCGTGTACCTGGCCGTCGCCCCGGTCATCGTGGCGCTGCGCGCGCTCGCGCTGGTCAGCGAGCTGGCGTGGCGGTACGGCGGGGTGGCGGTCGGGGTGCTGCACCGGCGGACGCCCGAGTTCGTGACCATCGCGCCGTACCGTCCCGCCGAGGAGGACGTGCAGGCGTACCGCAACTACTTCTACGGGCCCGCCACCCGGGACCTGCGTCAGCTGGCCACACTGGGGCGCAGGTCGTACGTCCGCACGGCCGGGGACTCCTTCCGCGGCGTGACCGGCCGGTACTTCACCATGCAGCAGGGGTGGGTGCGGCTGGCGTCGGTGCCCTACGGTCTGACGCTTTACACGGGTCTGGGTCTCGGGGCGGTGCTGGCCGTTCCGGTGCTCGGCGTGCTCTACGGGCTGCACGCGCTCGTCGTCGGCCTGCTGATGGCCGGTGCCCGGCTCCTCGCGGTGCTGCTGCGGGCGGTCGACCGGGCCGTGCTGCGCCTGCGCCGGCTGGGCCGGGGCATGATCTGCCCGCACTGCTTCGAACGCGTGCCGTATCCGGCGTACGACTGCCCGCGGGCGAACTGCCGGCGCCGGCACGCCGACATCCGCCCGGGCAGATACGGTCTGTTCCGGCGTCGCTGCGCGTGCGGCGAGCGCATGCCGACCCTGCTGATGCTGATGAGCCGGCAGACGCGGCTGGCCGGCTACTGCACCCACGAGAACTGCGGAAAGCCGCTGAACACGGACGCCGGGCACATGCCCGAGGTGGTCCTGCCGCTGATCGGCGGCCGGGCCGCGGGCAAGACCCAGCTGATGGCGGCGATGCTGATGTCACTGGAGAACGGGGCGGAGAACGGGGGCCCGGAGATCCGGCTCGCGGACGAGGAGTCGCACGCCAACTACCGCGTCCTGCGGGAGGTGCTGGAGATCCGGGGCAACACCCGCAGCACCCAGAAGGCACTGCCCCGGGCCCATTCGTTCGTCCTCGGCACGGGCCGCGCGGAGCGCCTCGTGCACGTCTTCGACACGGCCGGCGAGCGGTTCGTCAACCGGGAGGAGACCGACGCGCTGCGCTACGTCCGGGCCGCCCGGACCTTCGTCTTCGTCCTCGACCCGATGGCGGTGGACGCCTTCTGGACCCGGCTCGAACCGTCACCGGAGTCCGTGGTGGACCGCACGCTCGCCTCGACCGTCGATCCGGAGGAGGTGTTCGGACGGTCGGTCCAGACGGTGCGCACGATGGGGACCCCGCTCGACCGCGCGCGCCTCGCGGTGGCCATCAGCAAGACGGACCTGCTGGCCGGGCACGGACTGGTGCCCGAGCGCCTCGACGACAGCGACACCGCCCGCGACTGGCTCTGCGAGCGCCTGGGGCTGCGCAATCTCGTGCAGACGATGGACCTGGAGTTCGGTGAGGTCCGCTTCTTCTGCACGGCCGCCGTGGCGGGCGACGACGACCGGGTCGACGACAGCATCGGACGGTTCGTGCAGTGGTGCCTGGGCAGCTGAGCGCCGCGTCAGCACTCGATGATGTTCACCGCGAGCCCGCCCCGCGCCGTCTCCTTGTACTTCACGCTCATGTCCGCGCCCGTGTCCTTCATGGTCTTGATGACCTTGTCGAGGGACACCTTGTGCGAGCCGTCCCCGCGCATCGCCATCCGCGCGGCCGTGACGGCCTTCACCGCGGCCATGCCGTTGCGCTCGATGCACGGGATCTGCACCAGACCGCCTACCGGGTCGCAGGTCAGGCCGAGGTTGTGCTCCATGCCGATCTCGGCGGCGTTCTCCACCTGCTCGGGGCTGCCGCCGAGGACCTCGGCGAGCGCGCCCGCGGCCATCGAGCAGGCGGAACCCACCTCGCCCTGGCAGCCGACCTCGGCGCCGGAGATGGAGGCGTTCTCCTTGAAGAGCATGCCGATGGCGCCCGCGGCCAGGAGGAAGCGGACCACGCCGTCCTCGTCCGCGCCCGGGACGAAGTTGATGTAGTAGTGCAGCACCGCGGGGATGATGCCCGCCGCGCCGTTCGTGGGGGCGGTGACCACCCGGCCGCCGGCCGCGTTCTCCTCGTTCACCGCCATCGCGTAGAGCGTGATCCACTCCATCGCGTGGGCCAGCGGGTCGCCCTCGGCGCGCAGCTGGCGGGCCGTGACGGCCGCCCTGCGCTTCACCTTCAGCCCGCCCGGCAGGATGCCCTCGCGGGACATGCCACGGGCCACGCACGCCTGCATCACGCGCCAGATGTCCAGCAGCCCCTCGCGGATCTCCTCCTCCGTGCGCCAGGCCCGCTCGTTCTCCAGCATCAGGGAGGAGATCGACAGGCCCGTCTCCTTCGTGAGGCGCAGCAGCTCGTCGCCCGTGCGGAAGGGGTACTTCAGGACCGTGTCGTCCAGCTTGATCCGGTCGGCGCCGACCGCCTCCTCGTCGACGACGAAGCCGCCGCCCACCGAGTAGTACGTCTTGGAGAGGAGCTCCGTGCCCTCGGCGTCGTACGCCCACAGGGTCATGCCGTTCGCGTGGTACGGGAGCGCCTTGCGGCGGTGCAGTTTCAGGTCGTCGTCGAAGGAGAACGCGATCTCGTGCTCGCCGAGCAGCCGGATCCGCCCGCCGGACCTGATCTCCTCGACCCTTTCGTCGGCCGTCTCCACGTTCACCGTCCGCGGAGACTCCCCCTCCAGACCGAGCAGCACGGCCTTCGGCGTGCCGTGGCCGTGGCCGGTGGCGCCGAGCGAGCCGTACAGCTCCGAACGTACCGACGCGACGGAGCCCAGAAGGCCCTCGTTGCGCAGCCGGCGCGCGAACATGCGCGCCGCCCGCATCGGGCCGACCGTGTGGGAGCTGGACGGGCCGATGCCGATCGAGAACAGGTCGAAGACCGATATGGCCACGGTGACTCCTCAATACGGGGGTGGTGCGAAGGGGGTGGGGCCCCCCCCCCCCCGCAGACAAGAGGGCCCCCCCGAGGGGGGGGGGGCCCCCCCGGGGGGGCGCACATGTGGTGGCCCCGGGGGGGGGGTTTAAAACAAAAACAGCCCCCCCACAC
>NZ_JBHYKH010000627.1:0-4684 GCF_042741275.1 Streptomyces sp. NPDC058964 | reverse complement strand
CGGGGGGGGGGGGGGGCGGGGGGGGGGGGGGGGCCAGCCCGCGCGCCCCCCCCCCCCGCCACGGGGCCCTTCTCCAGCGCGTCCGCGAGGGCGTCCTGGTCGATCAGGGCGCCACGGGCCGTGTTGACGACGAAGGCCGTCGGCTTCAGCAGCGCGAGGCGCCCGGCGTCGAGCAGGTGCCGGGTGCCGTCGGTGAGCGGAGTGTGCAGCGTGACGTAGTCCGAGCAGCGCAGCAGTTCCTCGAGCGGGACGTGCCGGGCGCCGCCGAGCCGTTCCTCGGTCTCCGGTGCCACCCGGCGGCGTCCGCAGTACAGGACGGTCATGTCGAACGCCGTGGCGCGGCGGGCCACCTGCTGACCGATCTGCCCGAGCCCCACGATGCCCAGCGTCTTGCCGGACAGCTCGGTGAGCGAGCTCTGCAGCCGGGGCAGTGCCCAGTCGCCCTCGGCCAGCGCGTTGTGCGCGGGCACGAGTTGCTTGGCCAGCGCCAGCAGGAGAGCGAAGGTGTGCTCGGCCACGTTCTGTGCCTCGGCGTCGCTGGAACCGATGGTGCACACCGGCACCCCTCGGGCGCGCGCCGCGTTCACGTCGACGTAGTCGAAGCCGTGGCTCGCGCACTGCACCAGCTCCAGCGCGGGCGCGGCGGCGATGTGCGCGGCGGTGACCGGGGCGAGCGCGGTGATGACGACGTGTGCCTCGCGCAGGGCTGCCGGGTCCTCGTCCACGGCCTCGACGACGGTGACCCGCGCGGTGCCGGGGAACAGCGTGGCGAGTGCGGACCCGGACGCCCGGCCGCCCATGTGCGGCGGGACGATGGCGAGGACGTTCCTGGGCACGGTCACGCGGACTCCTCGACGAGGTCGGCGGCGCCGATCGTGGCCGGGGTGGCGTGCCCGGACAGGGCGAGGGTGAGGTCGAACTCCGCGAGCAGACAGCGGATCACGTGCTCGACGCCCGCCTGCCCGTCGAGGCCGAGACCGTAGACGTACGGCCGTCCCAGCAGCACCGCCCGCGCGCCGAGCGCGAGCGCCTTGAAGACGTCGTCGCCGGTGCGCACCCCGCTGTCGAACAGCACGGTCAGCCGGTCGCCGACCGCCTTCGCGACCCGCGGCAGCGCATCGGCCGCCGCGACCGAACCGGCCACCTGGCGGCCACCGTGGTTGGACACCACCACCCCGTCCACCCCGGCATCGGCGGCCAGCCGGGCGTCGTCCGGGTGCAGCACGCCCTTCAGGACGATCGGCCCGTCCCAGTGCTCGCGCAGGAAGGCCAGATCCGGCCAGGTGTGGCTCGCGTCCCCGAACAGGCCGAGAAAGTGCAGCACGGCCGCGTTGGGATCCTCGTGCACCGGCTTGGCCAGGCCCGCCTGGAAGGCCGGGTCGGAGAAGTAGTTGGCGGTTCCCACCCCGTGCAGGAACGGCAGGTAGGCCTGGTCGAGGTCGCGTGGCCGCCAGGCGAGGATCGGGGTGTCCAGCGTGACGACGAGCACGGTGAACCCGGCGGCCCTGGCCCGGCCGAGGAAACTCCGGGTCACCTCGCGGTCCTTGCCCCAGTACAGCTGGAACCACCGCTCGGCGTCCCCCATCGCCTCCGCCACCTGTTCCATCGGCGTGCTGGAGGCGGAGGACAGGATGTACGGCACGCCCTGCGCCGCGGCGGCCCGCGCCGCGGCCGTCTCCGCCTCCGGATGCATGATCGACAGCACGCCGACCGGCGCGAGCGCCAGCGGCGCGGGCAGCGCGCGGCCCAGCACCTCCGTCGAGAGGTCCCGCTCGTGCACGTCCCGCAGCATGCGCGGAACGATGCGCCGGCGCTCCAGGGCGGTCCGGTTGGCGCGTGCCGTGCTGCCGTTGCCCGCGCTGCCCGCCACATACCCGACCGGCCCCGGGCCGAGCCGGCGCTCGGTCAGCTCCTCCAGCCGGGTGGGGTCGGTGGGCAGGCGTGGTACGGCACCCGTCATCCCGTTCAGATAGATCTCGTACTGGAAGTCCGCCCAGTGCTTCGCCATCCGCCGTCCCGCCTCTCGTCGTTGAGCTCGCGTGCCGACCATACTCGCGGGTAGCCCGGGCGTCGGCCCCTGGGGTGGCACGTGTCCGCTCGACCACGGGGGCGGCCGCCTCGTACGCGGTGCGGGTCGTCACGCGCGGTGGCGAGCCCGCCCGGTGGTTCGGCGGGGACCTGGTCGTTGCTGGGTCGGCCTGCCCGGCGGGAGGGGATGCCGGAGCGGCGTGCCCGTCGGGCGCGAGGTCTGCGCGCCGGTATCCGGCGGGTCCGTCGATGGCCCGCCGCGTGCCGGTTCGTCCGCCTCGTGCGGGGTGATGGCCGTTCCGCGCGCCGGTGAGACCCCCCGGCGGGGGGATGCCGGCATGGCCGTGCCGCGGGGGAATGACGGCCCGTCGGCTTCCCCGCCGCGCGCCGGGTTGGCGAAGCGGCCGAAGGGTCCGTCAGCGGCCCCGCGTGCCCCGGTCGGCCCGTGGGGGTGAGGGCCGTTCCGTCCGGTGGTTCGGCGAGGGCGGCTGGTCATCGACCGGCTGGGCCGCCCGGCCGGAGGGGACGTCGCAGTGGCCGTGGACCGCCGGCCCCGGCCCGGCGCCATGAAGACGTCGGCTTCGCCAGCCGCCCGGCGGGCCGGGTCGGTTCACCCGCGCGACCGCCCGCACCTGTGCCCCGTTCGCGCCCGGCAGCCACAGCGGGATGAGGAACACCTCCGCCTCCCGCGCGCCCACCGGCCGGTCCGGGCCGGTGAGGTTCTCGGCGATCACGCCCCCCGCGCCGCACAGCATCCTGCGGTTGCGGCGCGGAGTGCCGGCCGGGACGTGGCGCGACCGGACGCGGAGGAGCGCGTTGAACGGCACCGGGTCGGGCAGCACGATCAGTGCGGCGCCGATGAACGACGGCCGGAAACGGCGACTTGGTCGCCGCGTCCGCCGTGACGGAGGAGGCACCGGCGGACGACGGGTCGAAGTCACCGGCGAAGGCGATCGCGCCGACCAGGAACAGCACCGTCGCCGAGGTCACCGCGATCTTGTTGACGAACAGCATGAACCGGAAACCGTATACACACTCGTCGAACACACGTCGAGGACCGGCCCGGCGAACAGCGCGTACGCGACGACGTACGACAGCGCGCCGCGCTCCGGACCGAACGACCGGTGCGCACCGCCGACCAAGGAGAAACGGACGCCGTCCCTGAGGGTTCAACGAACCTGAGGTGAGGGCGGCGTCCGTACCAGGGGATGTTTCATCCGTCTTCGCCGTCTTCGTCAGCGGATGAATCGACCGCCTCCTCGACATCCGGCCCCTGGGCGCGGACCCGCTGGACGTGCTCCAGGGACTCGCTCAGTTCGGTGAGCCAGTCGTCGGTGTGGCGCTGGACCAGCCGCACGCACCAGGCGAGGGCGTCACTGCGGCTGCGGGCGACACCTCCGGCGATCAGCGTGTCGAGGACGTGGCGCTCGGGCTGCCGGAGCCGGGTCATGACGGGCGCCGCCACGTGCGTGAACAGGGCGCGCCGGCCTTCGCACTCGACGCCCCAGGACACCTTCCTGCGGAAGCGGTGCTCGGCCTCGCGGGCCACGGCGATCCGGGCCTCGCGGGTGCGCTCGCGGAACTCCTGGATCCGGCCCTGGACGGCCGACTCCCGCTCGGCCTCCGAGACGTCCTCGGCGAGCCGGGGGCCGGGGATGCGGCCGATCACGGTGATCTCCTCGCGGTCGACGGCCACCTCGGCCAGGTCCTCGAAGAGGTCGTCCGGCAGCCGGCCGGCGAACCAGCCGCGCACCTTGTCTCGCTGCTCTGAAGTAATCATGTAATGACGATTACTCCGGTCGAACATGAACGCAAGGGGTCGCGGAGAAGTCCGCCGACGGCTGAAGCGGAATGTTTCAGGACTATTAACGAGGCGGTGAAAACCAGCCACTTGGCCGCTTCGTGCGATCAAGAACCGCACAGTTTCGCGGTTGGAACGTTCGAATTCCGTGACTTCACGCCACTGATTCAACACGCAAGGTTACTGAAACCCGTGGGTGGGATGTGTGTTTCGGCGACGGACTCGGCAGAGTGTCGGTCGCCCGCTCCGGTGCCCACCGGTCCGAGCGCGGCACCCGACTGATCAAGCGGAAGGATGCACACAATGCGGAACACCGCGCGCTGGGCAGCGACCCTCGGCCTCTCTGCCGCCGCCGTCTGCGGACCCCTGACCGGGGCCTCCGTCGCCACGCCGGCCAGCGCCCCCGCCTCGCTCTACGCCCCGTCGGCCATGGTGCTCACCATCGGCCACGGCGACAACGCCGCCACCGTCACCCCGGAGCGCGCCGTCACTCTGACCTGCGCCCCGAGGGCCTCCGGAACCCATCCGGCCGCGGCCGAGGCATGCGCCGAACTACGAGACGTCGGCGGTGATTTCGATGCCCTGACGGCCAGAGACGACGTGCAGTGCACCAAGGAGTACAACCCGGTGCTGGTCACCGTCCAGGGCGTGTGGCAGGGCAAGCGAGTCGACTACAAGCGAACCTTCGGCAACGCGTGCGTGAAGGACTCCTACGGGAGCACCGTGTTCGCGTTCTGAGGACCGGGATCGCCCGGTCCCCCTGACATGCCGGAACAGGCCCGCAGCTGGGGAGTGCGAGCCCTTGTCACGGGGACCGGAGATCTCGCACCGGGGGTCGGACGGGCGGAGTGGGGC
>NZ_JBHYKH010000626.1:1528-4688 GCF_042741275.1 Streptomyces sp. NPDC058964 | reverse complement strand
ACCTGGGGGTGACCGTCATGGGTTTACATGTGACCGCCGGGAAGCTCCACGGCGTCGAACGCACCGCTCGTGTGACGTCGCCAGTGCTCGGTGTCGGCGAGCGTGAACGACGGGTCCTTGTCGCCCGCGATCGCGGTGACGGGGCAGGCCAGCGGCGCCCCGTCGGCCGGTTCGTATCCGGCGACCAGCCGGAAGTCACTGCGCAGCGTCGGCAGTGTCAGTTCCCTCAGGTCCCTGTCCTCCAGGACCGCGGCACCCGCGCCGCCGAGCGCCCGGATGTAGGCCATGAGACCCGCGTCGTCCGGGAACACCGTGGCGCTGCGGCGGTCCACCGACGGTGCGTGGCGTGCGGAGGCGAACAGGTGCGCCACGTGCGGCCCCTGTTGCCGGGCCAGCCGCTGGGCGACCTCGTAGGCCACGGTCGCCCCCAGGCTGTGGCCGAAGAAGGCCAGTGGGCCCCGAAGCCGGTGGGTCGCCGCGAAGGCGATCCGGTCGGCCAGGACGTCCATGTCCTCCAACGCGGGCTCGTGGAACCGGTCCTGTCGACCCGGGTACTGGACGGCGACCAGTTCGACCGTGGGCGGCAGCAGCTCGGCCCAGCCGCGGAAGGCGCTCGCGGCCCCGCCGGCGTGCGGGAAGCAGACCAGTCGGAGGTCGGCGTCGGGACGCGGTGCGAAGACGCGGAACCACGCGGACGGCCTCGGTGCGGACTCGCTCGTGTTCATCGGTGTCCGCCGCTCAGTCGCACATCGCCACGAGGACGCGGCGCGGCCCGGTGAACGGCCGTCGGCCGTGACCCACCAGGACGTTGTCGATCAGCATGAGGTCGCCGGTGCACCAGTCCACGTCGACGGCGTTGTCCAGGCCGCGGTCCCGGATCTGGGTGACGTACTCGGCCGGGATGGGGGTGCCGTCGGCGAAGCCGACGGACTGCGGGAGGTCCTCCTCCGGCATGATCTGCGCCAGCGCCTTGGCGGTCTCGTCGCCCAGGCCGGCGGGGTGCCACTGGTCGGCCTGGTTGAACCAGACCTCCGTACCGGTGACGGGGTGCCGCACCGTCGAGGGCCGGATCTGGTGGACGCGCAGGCCGCCGTCGGCCTTCCACTCCCACTCGGCCTCCGTGGTCTTGAGGAACGCCTCGACCTCGGCACGGTCCTGGGTCTCGAAGGTCTCCTGCCAGCTCTTGCCGAGACCCACGCCGCCGTGCAGGTTCTGGGTGTAGCGAACACCGCCCCGGAAGGCCTCCCGCACCTCCGCGTCGAGCGCCTGCAGCCAGCGCACACCGTCGACCACGGGCGTCGCGCCGCCGGTCTGCGGCTGCTGCTGGCAGTAGAACAGCAGCCGGGAGGGCCAGGCGTACGCGTATGACATCTCGTTGTGCATCGAGATGGTGAACTGCTCCGGGTACTCGGTGGACGTGTACACGTTGTCCCCGACCTTGGTGCGCGGCGAGTTGCCGTGCACGTAGGCCAGCCGGTTGGGCAGCAACTCGTCCATCACGCCGTCGAGTTCGTCCGGGGTGACCTCGAATCCGCGGAACACCAGGGCCTTTTCCCGGGTGAGGAGGCCGGCCAGGTCGTCCAGGTCACGGAGATGGTCGACCAGGCCGCGGGCGCTCGCCGCCGCCCCGGAGCTCGCGGGCGTGATCTCGTAGGGCAGCCAGTCGTCGTGACCAGTCATCTCTTCTTCTCCCAGCGGGTCTGTTCTGCACTCCAGCCCCACTGTCCGGGCATGACCTATATTTCTTCGCCGCTGCGTCTATGCGTCGAGCCGGATGCCGCGGGCGGTTCGGATGCCGGGACTCAGGGCGGCGGCGACGGCCATGAGGAGCATCGCGCAGGCCGCTCCGAGGACGGTGTCGCTCGCTCCGAACGCTGCCAGCAGGAAGCCGCCCGCCATGGCTCCGGCCGAGTTGGCCCCCGAGGCGATGACGGCGCCGACGCTGGTGACTCTGCCCTGCATCTCGTCCGGGGTGATCTGTATCTGGTAGAGGCCGCCTGCGACCCCCATGAGTGCCGCCGCGTAGTTCATCCCCGCATACAGGACTCCGAGGGCGTACGGGTCGGTCGTCAAGGCCATGGGGGCCATGAGGGCCGCCCAGGCCAGAACCGTTCCGATCAGAATCGTCACCGGGGAGAGCCGTCCGATCCACCAGGATCCGGTCAGCGCACCGAGGACGCCGCCGACTCCGGCCACCGCGCCCATGGCGCCGACGGCCATCGGTGAGCCGCCACCGTCCTTGACGAGGACCACCAGGGCGAGGCCCAGCACCTGGAAGACGAGATTGGTCAGGGCGATCAGGACGGACGCGTCCCGCACGAAGCGCTGGCGCCACACCCAGACGAATCCCTCGCCCAGTTCGGTACGGATTCGGCGAGCCGGTGCCTCCCGCTCCAGCTGGAACTTCGTCCTGATCGGGAGCAGCGTCACCAGGGCGAGCAGATGGGAGAAGGCGGCGAAGACGAACGGCAGCCACTGGGCCGCCGTGAACAGGGAGCCGGATGTGGGCTGGCCGATGAGCGCTGCGGCCTGGCCCCTTGCCTCGTTCTGGGAGAGCGCGGACGGCAGATGGGCAGGGTGGACGACGTTACGGACCGCCGCGCGCTCGGCGAGTCGGTAGAAGATCGCCGCACTGCCCTGCACGAACGCCGCCGCCATGATGTGCGGCAGCCAGAAGTGGCCGGTGAGCAGCGCGACCGCGACGCTGGTCATCGTCACAAGTCCCAGGACGTCGCAGGTGATCATGAGCCGGCGTCGGTCCCAGCGGTCCACGAGGACTCCGGCGGGAAGCTGCACCAGAAGGCGGGGGAGCATCGCCGCGAATCCCACGAGGCCCGCGCCGACCTCCGATCCCGTGAACCAGATGATCAGAAGCGGATACGCGGCTGTGGCCACGCCCGTGCCCAGCAGGGTGCTTCCGGCGCCGATCCACAGGCGCAGGAAATCGCGGTTCTTCCGCAGTGGCGGCGGGCCATCGGGTCCGGGCCCGCCCTGCTCGGCCGTGGACTCCTCCATGACGCTCACGCGGGCGCCTCCTCAGGGTGGTGAATCGCTGTGCAGAACACCCGGGCGCCGAGGGGCACCCGGGTGTCCGGAACGGGGGGGAAGGCCGGGCCGGGGCGGGGGACTACCCGCCCCCGCCCGGCGGGCATCAGCCGGC
>NZ_JBHYKH010000626.1:0-1519 GCF_042741275.1 Streptomyces sp. NPDC058964 | reverse complement strand
CGGGGGGTGGGGGGGGGGGGGGGGGGGGGGGGGGGGGGGGGGCCCCCCCCCCCCCCCCCCCCGGCGGGCATCAGCCGGCCGAGGGGCCGGCGGAATCGGCGGAGCCACGAGCGGCCACGGTGTCGGCGACGGCCTTCACGAGGTCCTTGGCTCCGCTGCTGTTGGCGAGGACCACCACGCCGCTGCCCCGCCGCAGGCGTGTCATGGTCAGGGCCTGGTACCCGACGGGCTCGCCCCCGTGCCCGAACTGCAGGTCGGGTCCGGTGGCGTCGACGACCGTGCCGAGTCCGTAGAAGCTGCCCTCGTGCGCCGTCAGCATCCGCTGTGCGGACTGCCGGGTGAGCAGCGTCATCGGGCGGCCGAGGTACGAGCGCCGCACTTCGAGCGCGACCTTGGCGAGGTCGGCGGCGGTGGCCCACAGGCCCGCGGCTGCCGTGTCGGGGCGGACGCGCCAACCGCCGTCGACGGCCCGGCCCTCCTCGTCGTGGCCGCGCGCAACGGGCCTGCCCGACCGGTCCGGGAAGGACTGGTCGAAGCTGCTTCCCGTCATCCCCAGCGGATCCAGGACGAGGGTCCTCATCAACTCGGGGAAGGGCTCACCGGTGACATCGGTCATCACCTGCTGCAGCACCGAGTAGTGGACGTTGGCCTTGCGGAACACCTCGCCCGGAGTGAGCTCGGGCCGCACCGGCGGGACGCCGTCAGGGGCCCTGCCGGTGATCAGGTCGAGCAGGGACGGTACCGGCGTACCGGGCAGGTACCCCTTGCCGGGCGTCGGCAGCAGACCCGACAGGTGGCCCAGGAGCTGCCGGCTGGTGATACGGGGCGGCTCGGCCCCGTCGGCACCGGGCACGCGCCAGGCGGTGAGGTACCGGTTGACGTCCTCGTCCAGGTCGATCACGCCCTGGTCGGCCAGGCGCAGCAGGCCGAGGGCGGTGAGGTGCTTGCTCACCGATCCGGACTGGAAGACGGTGTCCGGTGTCACCGGTTCGGTGCCGCCGGCCAGGAGCGTCCCGGCGGTCTCCACCGCCACCAGCTCTCCGTCCTCGATCACGGCGACGCTCACGCCGGGAACCGTGCCGAGCGGGATGCCGCCGAGTACGGAGTCCGCGGAGTTTTCGCCGGAGCCCTCGGTCGAGAGCGCCGCGGCGGGCCGCGCCGCCGGGGCGGACCGCTGGGCCTGCTGTTCCCGTTCCGCGGCAACGGCCGCATCGACCTCAGCGGCCAGGCCGCGGAGCGTGCTGTGCTGGTAGAGCATGAAAAGCGAGAGGGGCAGCTCGGCCTGGCGGGCCGCGGCAACCACCTGGATGATCAGGATGGAGTGGCCGCCGAGTTCGAAGAAGTTGTCCTCGGCCCCTACTTCACCCTTGCCCAGCGCCTCGGCCCAGATGTCGGCGAGTTTCCGCTCGGTGGGCGTGGACGGCGCCACGTAGGGACGGTCGGTGTTCAGCGTCTCCGGGTCGGGGGTGGGCAGGGCCTTGCGGTCGACCTTGCCGTTGGCGTTCAACGGCAGCGCCTC
>NZ_JBHYKH010000625.1:0-4694 GCF_042741275.1 Streptomyces sp. NPDC058964 | reverse complement strand
CCTCCATCCTGCACAGCGCCTACCGGCGCCACGACGGCGGACGCCCCGGCCAGGCACGCCTCCTGCTGAGCGGCAGTTCCCTGCCACTGATGCACCGGCTGTTCAGCACAGCCTCCCCGCTGCACGAACTGAGCGATCTACACCTCACGCTGTCTCCGTTCGACTACCGGCAGGCGGCTCGCTTCTGGGGCATCGACGACCCCATGCTCGCCCTGCACGTCCACGCCGTCGTCGGCGGCACGCCGGCGTACCGGCACGACTACGTCCAAGACGACACCCCTACAGGACGGGAGGACTTCGACGCCTGGGTGTCCAGAACCGTACTCAGCTCCGGTAAGCCCCTCTACCGAGAGGCGTACCACCTGCTGCAGGAGGACATCGACCACAAAGACCGCGCCCTGTGCCACTCCGCCCTGTCCGCCGTGGCCACGGGTTGCTCGACCCAGGGCCAGGTCGCGGACTGCCTCGGCGCTCCCCTGACCGACACCGCGCGCTGCCTCGGGCTGCTGCGGGAACACGGCCTGCTGCACGGCGAGCCCGACGCCTTCCGGCCCAGTCTCATCAGACTACGCGTCGCCGAGCCCCTGCTGGCCTTCGAGCATGCGGTCATACGGCCTCACCGGTCCGCCCTGGCACAGCAGGACGCCGTCGCGGTCTGGAAGCATGCCCGCCTGGACTTCGACTCCCTGCTGACCCGGTCCCACTTCGCTCAGATCTGCCGCGACTGGGCCCTCCACTTCGCCGACCCGGACACCTTTCAGGCCCGTCCCAGGTCGGCGGCTCACGGGTCAGTGGCCGACCCCGCACACCCCGGCGGCACGGACGTGGCGGCGGAAGTGGTCGTACGCGGTCACCGCGGCGTACGCAACGGCTCCCTGCTGTCCGTCGGCCTGGCCCGGTGGGACGAGGTCATGGACCTGGACCATCTGGAACGGCTCCGCGGTCTCCTCGACATCCTCGCCGATCGCGGCGAGGACACCACCAGCACCCGGCCTGTTTGCTACAGCGGCGCCGGCTTCAGCCCCGCACTGCGCGCCGCCGAAGCCCGGGAACAGGTGATACTCGTTGACCTCGACCGGCTGTACGACCGGAGGTAGCCCGCCGGGTGGGTGCCTCGCTGCGCCTGCACCGCCGCCTTCGACGCAGGCCCCGGCCACTACACCAATCCCTACACAATCCCGCCGTCAGTGCGGCGCCGGGGCCGGCGGTTTCGAAATGGTCCCCGCCATCCATCGCCCGGCGGTGTTGCGCCTGTTGCAGGAGGCCCTCGTCCAACGCGCGCAAGCGCGCCCGGCTCGCGTCTGAAGGTCCGCGCCGACCGCGCACCGTCCGCCACCCGTCCGCAGGTCAGCAACACCTCGGCCACGAGCGCCACCATCGAACAGGACACCGACGTCATCCACGAACAGACCGCTCGATGATGGTCGGTTGAACGATTACCGCGCATTGTATTGACGACACCTCGAGGCGTGCCTAGCCTTCCCTGCTTGAGAGCGCTCTCAAACGGGGAAGAGCCCGAGCTCTCTGCTACTTCGACCTGGGATCCGAAAGTCCACCTGATCAATCAGTCAAACACCCCGTCGAAACCCGGCGGGTTCAGTCGTGCATACGCCTCGCCTCCTGCTGAAGGGTGCCCCAATGTCAAGAGACAGTGCTCAGCCATTACCGGCGGCGCCGTGGTCCGTGCCCTGGCGGCGAGCGACCGTGTTCGTGGCGGTCGCCGCCCTCCTCAGCGCGGTCCTCACGCTGCTCAACTCCGCGGCGGCCGGTGCCAACACGGTGGGTGCCGGAAGTTACACCACCACGGCCCCCGGCCCACTGCCCTCGGGGTGCGCGGACCTGTCCACCAACCCACGTCACTGGGTGACGGCCAACGCCCCGTCGGGCGCCGTCCCCACCAACGACTGGTGGTCATCGATCCTGTGGAAGCGCACCAACTGCGCCTACGGCGAGCCACTGTTCGCGCAACCGCTCGGTTTCCGGGCCCAGTCGGGCGGGCTGGGTGTCTCCTACAGCACCAAGCCGACGATCTCCGGCAGCAGCAAGGGCGTGGGCGAGTACCACTTCACCTATCAGGAGGACTTCGTCGCCGGTGTCTCCGGTCTGGCCGCTCCCGAGGTGAAGGTCGACGACTGGAGCGACTGGACCGTCAGCCCCTACCTCAGCGACGGCACGCACACCCTGCGGGCGACCATAGGCTCCGGCCTGCCGTTCGCCTACTTCCGCGCGACGGGCGGTGATGCGCAGATCAAGGCCGCCTCCGACGCCACAGTGGACATCTGGTCCCACTCCGGCTCGATGATCGGCTACACGGTCAACGGACACGACTACGTCGCCTTCGCCCCCACCGGCGCCACCTGGTCGGTCAACGGCTCCACCTTCACCTCCTCGCTCGCGGGCAAGGACTACTTCTCCATCGCCGTACTGCCCACCACGCAGTCCACCCCGGCCGATGACCGTGCCGCACTCGCGACCGAGTACGCCAAGTACGCCCACGATCACGTCACCGGCACGACCGTGTCCTACCGGTACGACGAGTCGGACAGCACCGTCACCACCACGTACCGCTACACCACCACCGCCCTCGAAGGTTCGGCAACGGGGACGGTCGCGGCCCTGCTGCCGCACCAGTGGCGCCACCTGGCCGACGGCACCCCACTGCCGGAGAAGTACAGCTCAGCCCGCGGCCCGCTCAAGGTGCTCACCGGCATCACGTCCTTCACGACATCGATGGTCTTCCACGGGGTGCTGCCCGAGATACCGGCGGTCGCCGACAGCTCCGGCGCGGACGCCGCAACACTGCAGGAGTACCTCAACGCCGAGAAGGCCGACCCGACCCGCCAGCAGAACGACGACACCTACTGGACCGGGAAGGGGCTCGGACGCGCCGCGCGCCTGGCGGAAATCGCCGACCAGACCGGCAACACGGAGGTGCGCGATGCCGCCCTGTCCGCGATCAAGTCCAAACTCACGGACTGGTTCACCGCCTCGCCGGGCAAGACGGGCCACCTCTTCTACTACGACGGCAAGTGGGGCACCCTGATCGGCTATCCGGCGTCCTACGGGTCCGATCAGGAACTGAACGACCACCACTTCCACTACGGCTACTACATCGCCGCGGCCGCGACCCTCGCCAGGTTCGACCCGACCTGGGCCGACGCCGACCACTACGGCGGCATGGTCGACCTGCTCATCCGGGACGCCGACAACTACGACCGCACCGACAAACGCTTCCCCTACCTGCGGGACTTCGACATCTACGACGGTCACGACTGGGCCTCCGGCCACGGCTCGTTCGCCGCGGGCAACAACCAGGAGTCCTCCTCCGAGGGGATGAACTTCGACAACGCACTCATCCAGTGGGGCACCGCCACCGGGAACAAGGCAGTTCGGGACGCCGGAATCTACATGTACACCACCCAGGCAGCCGCCATCGAGGACTACTGGTTCGACATCCACCACCAGGTCTACCCGAGCGACTTCCCGCACAAGGAGGTCGGCATGGTCTGGAGCAACGGAGGCGCCTACTCCACCTGGTTCTCCAGCGCCCCCGAACAGATCCAGGGCATCAACCTGCTGCCGGTGACCGGCGGCCACCTCTACCTGGGTGACGACCCGGCCTACGTCAGAGCCAACTACCGGGAGATGCTCGACCAGGCCGGCAAGACCCAGCCCGGCATCTGGACCGACATCTGGTACGAGTACCTGGCCCTGGGTGACGGCGACGCGGCCCTGGCCGACTTCCGCGCCAACAACTCCTTCACTTCCGAAGAGGGCGAGAGCAAGGCACACACCTTCCACTGGATCCGCGACCTCGCCGCACTCGGCACCGTGGACGGCACCGTCACCGCCGACAGCCCCCTGACCGCGGTCTTCGTCAAGAACGGCGAACGCACCTACGTCGCCGCCAACACCACCGCCACCGCCACCACGGTGCACTTCTCCGACGGGACCACCGTCCCGGTGCCCGCCGGCAAAACGGTCACGGCCGGCGCCCACACCTGGAGCGGCGGCAGCGCGCCCGGGGGCACGGGCCCCACCCCGACGCCAACGCCGACTCCGAGTCCGACTGGTGGCACAGGGTCTTCCTCGCCCACGTTGTACCTGAGCGATGACGGGGCGTTGACGGGCACGGCCGGGACCGCCGGCAGCGTGACCGTGCCCTCGGCCGACGGCACCAACCACGACGGCAGCCCCTACAAGCCGCTCACCTTCACCGCCTCCGGACTCGACCTGAAGTACACCGACGGGAAAACCCGGTTCGACATCGCCGTCGACGCCAAAGACGCCGTCGGCAACGGAGTCCAGGCACAGGTGTCGTACGACTGCACCGGCAACGGAACATGGAACCGAGTGGAGACCTACCACTACTTCGCCACCGACCCCGTCACCGGCTGGGAGCACTACACCGACACAGCCGGACCGACCTCCGCGAGCGGCACACCCTGCGACCTCAAAAACGGAACCGTACAGGTGAAGGTCTGGAACGCCCTGGGCAACGCCCCCAGCACCCTCAGCACCGGAAACCGGTCGACCATCCAACTGCCCTACACAGCCTCCGACGGAGATTCCACCCCGACCCCGACCCCGACACCGACTCCGAGTCCGACTGGTGGCACAGGGTCTTCCACACCTACGTTGAACCTGAGCGATGACGGGGCGTTGACGGGCACGGCCGGGACCGCCGGCAGCGT
>NZ_JBHYKH010000624.1:0-4706 GCF_042741275.1 Streptomyces sp. NPDC058964 | reverse complement strand
CGCCCCCCCGCCCGCGCGCGCCCCCCCCGCGCCCCCCCGCCCCCCCGGGGGCCCGGGCCCTGGCTCTGTTTATTGAACTCGGCGTGCTCCTCGGCGCGGCCGAGATCCGCGGCCGTGAGGAACCCGTCGGGGACCAGCCCTCGGTCGTGCTCGCGCAGGGTCACCAGGAACGGCGCGTCCGTGAACGTCCTCAAGTACTGCTGGAAGTAAGGCACTTCCCGGTCCACCAGGAACTCGCGCAGGATCACGTGACCCATGGCCATCGCCAGTGCGCCGTCCGTGCCCGGGTGCGGGGCCAGCCATTCGTCGGCGAACTTGACGTTGTCCGCGTAGTCGGGGCTGACCGCGACGACCTTCGTGCCGTTGTAGCGGGTCTCGGTGAGGAAGTGCGCGTCGGGCGTACGCGTGACGGGGATGTTCGAGCCCCACATCACCAGGTAGCCCGCGTTCCACCAGTCGGCTGCCTCGGGCACGTCCGTCTGGTCGCCGAACACCTGGGGCGAGGCGATGGGCAGATCCGCGTACCAGTCGTAGAACGACAGCAGTGTGCCGCCGATCAGCGACATGAAGCGGGCGCCCGCGGCGAAGGACGCCATCGACATCGCGGGGATCGGGGAGAACCCGGCGACCCGGTCGGGGCCGTACGTCCTGATCGTGTGCACATGCGCGGCGGCGACCAGCTCGCTCACCTCGTCCCAGTCCGCGCGCACCAGGCCGCCCTTGCCACGGGCCCGCTTGTAGGCGCGCGCCTTCGCCGGGTCGCCGGTGATCTCTGCCCAGGCCGCCACCGGGTCGCCGAGCCGTCGGCGGGCCTCGCGCCACAGCTTCAGCAACGCGCCACGCACATACGGGTAGCGGACCCGGCTGGGGGAGTAGGTGTACCAGGAGAAGGACGCACCGCGCGGGCAGCCCCGCGGCTCGTACTCCGGGCAGTCCGTGCCGATCGACGGGTAGTCGGTCGCCTGGTGTTCCCAGGTGATGATGCCGTCCTTGACGTACACCATCCACGAGCAGGACCCGGTGCAGTTCACGCCGTGCGTGGAACGCACCACCTTGTCGTGCGACCAGCGGTCCCGGTAGAAGCCCTCCCACTTCGGGTCGGTCTCGCCGAACACCGCGCGCCCGTCGGCCGACACCTCGCGGCGCGTCAGCAGCCGCCGGGCGGCCAGCGGCCAGCTCTCCGCGGCACGCGGCTGCCGCCGGGACGCGTTCTGATCGTTCTCCATGGCTCAGCACGCTAGGGCGCGCACACCGCGCCGTACGCGGGTCGAGAGTCCCCGCCGGGGTGACCCTTGGGCCCGGTCGGGACCGGCGGAAGAGGGACCAACGGCCCCTGTTCGGGGACCGGTCGGCCGGAGGGGAGGGTGCGCTCCGGGTTGCGGGCCGGCGTTGGCCGAACCGCGGACGCCCGACGGCGCGTACGACCGCATCCCATGTCTGCCGGGCCGCCCCGCCGTCCCCGGCCGGCGCGGGAGTGCCCGGCGCGGAAGCATGGTGACACCTCCAGATGTGGGGAGTCCTCCCGCTGCCGGCCTCGCGCCGTGGCCACCTGTCCGGGAGGGGCCTGACCGGCCGGCGCGCATGGCGCGGACCGTCCGGTTCGGTCGCGCGTCGGACCCCGGCAGGCGGCCGGACGCGACGTCCCTCCTCTGCCCTGCACCGCATGAGGCCGTGCGGCCCGCGGTGCGGGGCCGGTCAACCCTCCTTCCGAACGGGCGGGCGGCGCAGGGTGGAGAGCACGGGGAAGACCTTCGCAAAGGAGCCACGATGCAGATCCGGAATGTCGACGCCACGGCCCTCCAGGCCATGCTGGCCGCCGCGGTGGCGGCGCCGTCGATCCACAACACCCAGCCCTGGCGGTTCGGTCCGGAACCGGGCGGCCGGTCGATCGAGGTCCGTGTCGACCGGGGGCGCCGCCTTCCGGCGACCGATCCCCAACTCCGTGCCCAGCACCTTTCCGTGGGCGCCGCCGTCCTCAACCTCCGTGCGGCCGCCGAGCACTTCGGCTGGACACCCGTGGTCCGGCTGCTCCCCGACGCACTCGACACCGATCTGCTCGCCACGGTGCGGC
Source organism: Streptomyces sp. NPDC058964 (assembly GCF_042741275.1). Classification (NCBI taxonomy): domain Bacteria; kingdom Bacillati; phylum Actinomycetota; class Actinomycetes; order Kitasatosporales; family Streptomycetaceae; genus Streptomyces; species Streptomyces sp. NPDC058964. The sequence continues at coordinate 2,635 of NZ_JBHYKH010000624.1, read as the reverse complement.
CGGCCCGACCGGCCGCACCCTGGCAGCTGCCCCTGTACGGCCTGTACGAGGCCGTCGAGCGGCGCCACACGAGCCGGATGCCCTTCACCGGCCGTCCCGTGCCGGAGCCGATCGTCTCGGAGATGACCGGAGCGGCCCGATCCGAGGGCACCCACCTGTACGTTCCGGACATCCTGGAGACCCGGCGCCTGCTGCGCCTGACCCGGGAGGCCGAGGCGCGCAATGCGCGCGATCCGGTCCGGACGGCGGAGAGCCGCACCTGGATCACCGCTCCGGGCGCGGACACCTCCTACGGCATTCCCCTGACCGCCCTGGGCCCTCTGGACGCGTCCGGCCGGATGCCGGTGCGGGACTTCACGGGCGCGCTGCCCGTGCCGCACCCGCCTGCCCTGCGCTTCGAACGGCACGCGCAGGTGGCCCTGTTGTGGACCACCCACGACAGGCGGGAGGACTGGCTGCGGGCGGGCCAGGCCCTGGAGCGTGTGCTGCTCACGGCGACCCTGCGCGGGCTGCGCACGTCGATGCTCCACCAGGCCCTGGAGTGGCCGGACCTCCGGGCCGCGCTGGCAGGGACGAGGCGGCGGTGCTGCCCGCAGATGCTGATCCGGTTCGGGTACGGCCCGGACGGCGGACGCACACCGCGCGCGTCGGCGCGGGCCTGAACCCGTGCCCTTGCCGAGCCTCACCCACGAGCTCGGTCCCGCGAGTCCACCAGCCGCTTCTGACACCCGCTCAGGGCACGGCGCTGCCCCGAGGGCGTCCCGTCACCACCTCGGACTCGATGCGTACGAACGCCGCTTCCCGCAGGGGCATCCACGAGCTTGGGCCGGTCCGCTCCAGGAGCCGGTGCTCGGCCGGCTCGCTCACCACGGTGGCCCGGCCGGTGACGACCACGCTCCAGCCGGACTCCGTCGCCGCGGTGAACTCGTCCGCCTCGCGGCGGCCAGAAGTTGACGGGAAGGACCGCGGGCAGTGCCGTTCTGGAACATCAGCCCATCGTTGCCGGGGGGTGCCGCGAGGGGGCAGGACCGACCGGCCCTCCTGGCCGGCACCGCTCCGGCACTCCCGACTCGGCGGCGGAGCAAGGCAGAAGGACGTACGGCCGCGTGACTGGGGTCAGTCCGCCCGGCGGCAGGGACCCATGGCCCATGCCGCCCACGCGTACGCACGGCGGAGAGTGACTGCGAGGCGCCGCTCCGCCGACAACGGACGCGCGGTCCGGGCGCCCGGAGGCCCAGTACTACCGTGAGAGGACGGACAGGATGGTCTCGCAGTCGAGGGCGCAGGGCGACAGCTCAACTTCGGTCGCCCCGGTGCCCGGCCGGGCGTGGCTGATGCTGGCTCTGGCCACCGTCGGATTCGCCGTGAACTTCTGGGCGTGGGCGCTGCTCAGCCCGCTCGGCCCCCGCTTCAAGGACAGTCTCGCCCTCTCGTCGTTCGAGCAGTCGCTGCTGGTCGCTGTGCCGGTCGTGGTCGGCTCCCTCGGCCGCATCCCGGTCGGTGCGCTCACCGACCGGTTCGGCGGGAGGGTGATGTTCCCCATCGTCTCGGCCATCACCATCCTCCCGGTGCTCTACCTCGGCCTGGCCGGGCACTCCTCGCTCACCGCGCTGCTGGCCGGCGGCTTCTTCCTCGGCATCGGCGGCACCGCGTTCGCCGTGGGCGTGCCCTTCGTCGGCGCCTGGTTCCCGCCCGAACGGCGAGGTCTCGCCATCGGAGTCTTCGGCATGGGCATGGGCGGCACCGCGATCAGCGCTCTGACCACGGTGAGACTGGTCGGCGCGCACGGCATGCGGACACCGTTCCTGATCACCGCGGGCGTGCTCGCCGGATACGCCGTCGTGGCCGCGCTGGTGCTGCGGGATGCGCCCGGACGCCCCGTGCCGACCGAACCACTGGCCCGGCGACTGGCCGACACCCTGCGCCTCGGCATCACCTGGCAGGCGTCGGCGTTGTACGCCGTGGCCTTCGGCGGCTACGTCGCCTTCTCCGTCTACCTGCCCACCTACCTCAAGACCGGCTACGGCCTCACCCAGGCCGACGCGGCCAACCGCATGGCCGGCTTCGTGCTCCTCGCGGTGGCCATGCGGCCGGTCGGCGGCTGGCTGTCGGACCGCGTCGGCCCGGTACGGGTGCTGTCCGCGGCGCTCGGCGTGGTGCTGGCCGGAGCATTGGTGCAGTCACTGACCCCGGCACTGGCACCGGTGGGCACGATCGCCTTCCTGTCGATGGCGGCCGCGCTGGGAGCGGGCAGCGGCGCGGTCTTCGCGCTGGTGGCACTGCTCGCCCCGGCGAACAAGGTCGGCTCGGTCACCGGCGTGGTCGGTGCCGCGGGCGGTCTCGGCGGCTTCGTCCCGCCGCTGGTGATGGGCACGCTGTACGGCACCTACGGCTCCTACGCGGTCGGCCTGGTGCTCCTGGGCCTGGTCGCCGCGGCCGCCCTCGGCTTCACCGGCACGGGCGTCCGCCAGGCGGTCACCCGCCGCGTGTCGACGGCTCGATCCCACTGACGACCCCGAAAGCCCGCGCCCCGCCCATCCCGAGCGGGGGGGGGGGGGTGCCTGCCGGTAAGGGGGTTGTGGGGGGGGGGGTGTTGCGGGCCCTTTTGCGATCGTTGCGCTCGCCCGCGTGCCCG
>NZ_JBHYKH010000623.1:0-4724 GCF_042741275.1 Streptomyces sp. NPDC058964 | reverse complement strand
CGTTTCGCGCTGCTCGCGGGTTTCTCTGTGATCATCATCCCCGGACGGCCGCGTCCCCGCACCGGGCGCCCCGGCCGGCAGGCCGTGGTCCGGGTCGTGATCCGCGCCGCGGTCCTCCTGGTGCTCGGTTACGCCCTGACCGCCCTGGACACCGGCGTCGATGTGATCCTCAGCTTCTACGGGCTGCTCTTTCTCGCCGTGCTCCCGCTGCACCGGCTGCGGGCCGGAACGCTGGCTCTCATCGGCGTCGCGACGGCACTGATCCTGCCTCAGGTCCTCTACGTGATCCGGGAGTCGATCGACAAGGGGAACTGGGCGGACACCGTCATCGCCCGGGATCCGCTGGCCCGTCTCACCGACAGCGACGGAATCGTCGAGCTGATGTTCACGGGAGCGTACCCGGTCCTCACCTGGATCCCCTTCGTGATCGCTGGGATGGCACTGGCCAGACTCGATCTGACCAGGCCCGGCATCCGCGCCCGGCTCGCCCTCACCGGCACGGCACTCGCCGTCATCGGCTACGGAGGCTCCTGGCTGGCCCTGCGCCTGGTCCCGCACGCTCTCACGGCCGTCGCGGCGGCCACGCACGATCCGACGGCGTCGGCCTGGTGGTCCGACACCGTGGGCTCGCCCGAGGACCACACTCCGCCGGCCTGGCTGCTGGTGGCCGCCCCGCACAGCGAGACGACCCTCTCCGTCCTCGGCAACACGGGCGTCGCCGTCGTCGTGGTGGCGGTGTGCCTGACCGTCGCCGACCGGTTGCCGCGGCTCACGCGCCTGGCCAGACCCGTCGCCGCAGTCGGCATGACGGCGCTGACCGTGTACGTGCTGCACATCGTCGCCCTCTGGTTCTTCACGGACGTCTGGTACGTCGCCTCGATCCAGTCCGACACCATGACCGCGCTGCCGCCACTGCTCGGCTTCATCGCGGCCGCCGCGCTGCTGGCAACCGCATGGACCCGCCTGTTCCGACGCGGTCCCCTCGAACATCTGGTGCACACCGCCACGCTGTTCGCGCGGCACGTCAGATAGGACAGCGACGACGACCCGGGGCCGGTCAGGAGCCGACCGGCTCCTCGCCGTTGCGGGACGGAAGCAAGGACCGCAGCGCCAGCCGCGTCAGCTCGGCCTCCACCCTGTCACGGTCGGGAACGACGGCCGCGCGGAAGGAACGGCCCGACAGGAACGAGACCAGCCACCACGCCGCGGTGTGCGGATCGATGTCGTCCCGGAGATCTCCGGCGGACTGTCCGCGCCGCAGGAGACCGGCCAGCACCTCGACGAACCGCTCGTGGACCTGGCGCAGCGCGGCTCCGAGCTCCGGATCACGGGCCAGGGTGCCCGCGTCGGCGAAGAGGAAGCCGTGCGCGCCGGGCTGATGGAAACGGTCCATGTGGGCCGGGTCGAGAAAGGCCGCAAGCACCTCGGGGACGGGGCGGCCGTCGTCGGCCGAACCGTTCAGGTGCGCGGCGACCGAGGTGGTCACATGGTCGAGGGCCGCCCGGTACAGAGCGGACTTGGAGCCGAAGTTCTGGAAGACGACCGGCTCGGTGACACCGACCCGCTTGGCGATGTCGGAGACCTTGCCGCGCTGGTAGCCGGCCTCGGAGAACACCTCGGTGGCGGCGGCGAGGATCGACGCGCGGCGCTCGGCCGCGGGCAGGCGGGTACGCGTGCGGGAGCGGGACTCGGTCACACCCGCCATCGTATGCCGCCCTTGCCAGTTTCCTTAGTCGCGACTAAGTTGATGCCATACTTAGTCGTGACTAAGTTATGGAGGAGAGCCATGCCCCTCGGACATCTCATGCAGGGCGAGCCACACACGGACACCCCGGGCGTGACCATCGGAGCCCCGCACGCCTACGAGCTCTTCGCCGCCGTCTGTTTCGCGGGCCGCCGCAACCGCGCCTTCTCCCGCCTCGCCGCAGCCAGCGGAGCCGAGCCCGGTGACCGCGTCCTCGACGTCGGCTGCGGCACGGGTTACCTGACCCGCCGCATGGCCGCCCGTGTCGGTCCGGACGGCGCGGTGACCGGCGTCGACCCCTCGCCACCGGTTCTCGCCTACGCCCGGAACAAGAAGCAGCGCCCCGGCAGCGCTCCCTGCACCTACCGCGAGGGCGTCGCCGAGTCCCTCGACCTGCCGGACGGCGCCTTCGACGCCGTCGTCACCAGCCTGATGCTGCACCACCTCCCCGAGGAGCTCCGGCCCGCGGCACTGCGCGAGATGCACCGCGTCCTACGGCCCGGCGGGCGGCTCCTGGTCGTCGAGTTCCGGCCGCCGAAGAGCCGCCTCGGCCGACACCTGGTGCACGGCGGCGCGGGGCACGCGATGGCGCACAACAGGGTCGACCTGCTGGACGGACTCGTCACGGACGCCGGCTTCGAGGTGAGCGGGCACGGCGACGTGCGCCCCTGGCTCTACTGCGTACGGGCGAGGCGCACACAGTGATGACGGAGTGCGCCCCGCCTCCCGGCGAAGGGCATGTCGGCAAGGTCGCGCCACGGGCCGGACGGCGCGTCAGTGCTTGTCCTTCCCCTTGTGGTCCTCGTCGCCGTGCTCCGGGTGTCGCGCGGCCGAGGACTCGGCCGGTCTCGGTGCCGCGGGCGAGACGGACGCGGCGCCGGTCGTGGAACCGGAGCTGGGAGCCTCCGGCGCGCTGTTGTCGGGCGAGAACCAGGCCATGCCGACCAGCACCGCGGCCACGAAGACCACCAGCCCGGCGAGCACGGCCGCCAGTCTCCTCCGATGCGAGTCGAGCGCACGGACGTCCGGCCGGTCCGCACGACGACCGCGCCGTGCGCGGGTACCAGTGCCGGTCGCCAGCCGGTACGTGGTCACACGGCCCATCTCGGCGACGTCGGATCTGCCCGGGAGGGGAAGGACCGGAGGGACCGGCATGGCGTCGGGCAGCGGCTCGGGACGTCCTCGCCAGGAACCCGTGGCGAACCACTCGGCCGCCTGCTGCGCGGTGGGCCGGTCCTCGGGCTTCTTGGCGAGCAGACCCAGGAGGTAGCTCTCGAACGCGGGCGGAAGTACGACGCCGAGATCGCGGGGCGGCACGGGGATGGCGTCGAGATGCTGATGGAGCACGCCGACCGCGGTCTTCGCAGCGAAGGGTGTGCGCCCGGTGAGGAGCTGGTACAGCACACATCCCAGCGAGTACAAGTCGGACGCTGGGCCCGCCGCTTGACCGAGGGCGCGTTCGGGTGCCAGGTACAGACTGGTGCCCACGATCTGGCCCGTTGCCGTGAGGGCTGCGCCGGGATCGTCGACGAACCGCGCGATGCCGAAGTCACCGATCTTGACCGAACCATGGGCGTCCAGCAGCAGATTGGCCGGCTTGATGTCCCGGTGGACGATCCCGTGGAGATGAGCCGCGGCGAGCCCGGACGCCGCCTGCGCCGCGATTCGGGCCACACGTTCGGCATCCAGCTGTCCGGCACTGGCGAGTACCCGGGCGAGGCTGTCGCCCTCGACCAGTTCCATGACCAGGAACAGGCCGCCCTCGTACTCGCCGAAGTCCAGGACGCCCACCACGTGCGGATGGTTGAGCCGACCAGCCGTCTGCGCCTCGAGGCGGAAGCGGGAGGTCGCCGTGGAGTCCCCGCTCTGAGGAAGGAGGAGTTTGACGGCCACGGGTCTGCCGGCCACCTCGTCGAACGCGCGCCACACCTCACCCATCGCGCCTCGCCCGATCGGATCACGCAGCTGGTACCGGCCTGCTATCAGCACCTGTGTTTCTTCCTCATGCCACAAGACCTACACGTCAGCCGCAGGCCACAACTCACCACGTGGAAGCGGGTGATGGTGGGGGTGCCGCAGCTGTCCAAGCCTACCCGGGCTCAGAAGCGGCAGACGAACGCCGCTCACTCACGGGCCGGGCCGGGCCGCGCCTGCGCCGGGCGTCATCCGGGGAGGCGCGACGGAGCCCGAGGACATCGGATCACCCGAGGACCACGTGGTCGATTCGGGTGGTCGTCGCCGCCTCCGCCCCGGTCAGGTCCGCGGCCGATCCGCGGCGTGCGCGTCGGCGAAGTCCCAGAGCACGGGCAGGAGTTGTTCGGGTGTCTCGGTCTGCGGCATGTGGCCCGTGCCGTGCAGCAGCCGGAATTCCGCGTCGGGGATGGCCTGGGCGTAGGCGCGGCCGTACTCGGCGTCGACGACCCGGTCGCTCGCGCCCCACGCGACGAGGGCGGGACGGGCGATATTCGCAAGACGCCCGGGCAGGGTGGGATCGGCCATGGCGTCCGGGCCCGAATAGACCTGCAGCGTGGCACGGTTCGCGGCCACGACGGTGCGCTGCTCCTCGGACAGTGCGCTGGGGTCGAAGCGGAACTTCGAAGGGTCGTGGAAGGAGAGCCGGGCCAGTTCCAGGGGCGTCAGGCTGAAGGTGTCGGCTATCGGGTGTCCCGGAACCTGGATACCGACCGCGTTGACGAGGGTGACGCTGCTGATCCGGTCGCCGCCCAGTGCCGCGAGTTCGGCCGCGATCCAGCCTCCGATGGAGTTGCCGACGACGGCGACGTCCCGCAGCTCGAGTGCGTCGAGCAGGCGGGCGTAGACCCGGGCCAGTGTCGTGACCCCGGTGAGCCAGTCGGGACGAAGGGTGCCGTCGAAGCCCGGATGGACCGGAGTGAACACCCGGGCCGGCCGCTGCCCGGCGAGGAGCCCGGCGAACGGGGTGACGGTCTGCGGACCGCCGCCTCCGTGCAGGAGCAGGGAC
>NZ_JBHYKH010000622.1:0-4729 GCF_042741275.1 Streptomyces sp. NPDC058964 | reverse complement strand
CGTGGCGCAGGGGCAGACCGAGGGAGGGCCGGTGCGCCCGCCGCGCTCCGTGGTGCGGAGGCGGCGTATGGCTGTGCGGGCGCCCCAACGCCTCGGGTCCGCCGACGAGTTCGACCCCGCCCGGCTCCACCAGCTCACCCCGCCCGGCGCCGCGCAGCTGGCCGCGCGGCACGGAACCGCGGTCCTGGTGCACCACGACCTCACGGGCGAACACCTCGTGGTGAGCGCCGGCGGCCGGGTGCGCGGTGTCCTCGGCTGGGCGGACGCGGCCGTCGGCGACCCCGCGGAGGACATCGCCGGGCTCACCCGCGCCGTCGGCTCCGGTGCGGCCGTGCGGGCCGCCACCCTCGCCGGCTACGGCGCCCGGCCCTGCCTGCGCGGCCTCTGGCTGGCCCGCTGCGACACCGTCCTGCGCCTCATGGACCGCCTGGACGGCCGGGACACCGGCCCCCTCCCGCTCCTGCGGACCCAGCTGCGGCGCGCCTGGGAGACGATCCTGCTGGAGCGGGCGACCGAGTTCCGGGACGAGGACACCGGCGGGGCGCCGTAGCCCACCGGGTCAGCCCTGGGTGAGCACCACGCACGACTCCCCGGGCACCAGCAGCAGCCCGTCGGGCCCAGGCGCCTCGACCGGGTCCCACGCGGCGAGGACCCGCACCTCCGCGGTGCCCAGGGGGATCGCCGCCGGTTCCTTGCCGAGGTTCACGGCCACGCGGAGGTCCCCGCGCCGGAATGCCAGCCAGCGTGCCTCCTCGTCGTAGGCCACCTTGGTGTCGGCCAGGTCGGGATCGGTCAGGTCCGCCTGTTCCCCGCGCAGGACGATCAGCCGCCGGTACCAGGCCAGCACGCGCGCGTGTGGCTCGCGTTCCGGCTCCGACCAGTCCAGGCAGGAGCGCTCGCGGGTCGCCGGGTCCTGCGGATCGGGCACGTCCTCCTCGGCCCAGCCGTGTGCCGCGAACTCCCGCCGCCTGCCCCGCCGTACGGCCTCCGCGAGCTCCGGGTCCGTGTGGTCGGTGAAGAACTGCCACGGGGTGCCCGCGGCCCATTCCTCGCCCATGAACAGCATGGGTGTGAACGGCGCCGTCAGCGTGAGCGCGGCCGCGCAGGCCAGCAGGCCGGGGGACAGGGACTGCGACAGACGGTCGCCCTGGGCGCGGTTGCCGACCTGGTCGTGGGTCTGGCCGTAGCCCAGGAGCCGGTGCGCGGCCACCTGGGCGCGGTCCAGCGGGCGGCCGTGGTGGCGGCCCCGGAAGCCGGAGTACGTGCCGTCGTGGAAGAAGCCGCCGGTGAGGGTCTTGGCGAGGGCGGCGAAGGGGGCGCGGGCGAAGTCGGCGTAGTAGCCCTGGGCCTCGCCGGTCAGGGCGGTGTGCAGGGCGTGGTGGAAGTCGTCGTTCCACTGCGCCTGCAGGCCGAGGCCGTGCTCCGCGCGCGGGGTGATGATCCGCGGGTCGTTGAGGTCGGACTCGGCGATCAGGAACAGCGGCCGGCCCAGCTCGGCGGCGAGGCCGTCCACGGCCGTCGACAGTTCCTCCAGGAAGTGGCACGCGCGCGTGTCCCGCAGCGCGTGCACCGCGTCCAGCCGCAGCCCGTCGATCCGGTAGTCGCGCAGCCAGGCCAGCGCGCTGCCCGCGAGGTACGCGCGCACCTCGTCCGAACCGGGCGCGTCCAGGTTGACCGCGGCTCCCCAGGGGGTGTGGTGCGTCTCCGTGAAGTACGGCCCGAAAGCGGGCAGGTGGTTTCCGGACGGCCCCAGGTGGTTGTGCACGACGTCCAGGACCACCCCCAGACCGAGTTCGTGGGCCCGGTCGACGAAGCGCTTCAGTGCCTCCGGGCCGCCGTACGGCTCGTGCACCGCCCACGGCGAGACGCCCTCGTACCCCCAGCCGTGCCGGCCCGGGAAGGGACATAGTGGCATCAACTCGACATGCGTCACACCCAGTTCGACGAGATGTCCGAGCCGTTCGGCCGCCGCGTCCAGGGTGCCCTCGGGGGTGTACGTCCCCACGTGCAGCTCGTACAGCACCGCCCCGGGCAGCGGACGCCCCGTCCACTGTGCGCGCCAGCCGTACCGCGCGTGGTCCACGACCGCGCTCAGCCCGTCCGGGCCGTCCGGCTGGCGGCGCGAACGCGGATCGGGCAGCACGGGACCGTCGTCCAGCGCGAACCCGTACCGCGCGCCGTCACGCGCCTCCGCCTCCCCGCACCACCACCCCACCCGTTCCGGATCGCGCTCCAACGCGCGCGTGGCTCCCTCGCAATGGAGCGTCACACGGTCTGCCTGTGGTGCCCACACCTCGAACTGCACGGACGGTTCCCCTTCGTCTGCTCACCGTGATGTAGCTCGTCCATCGTGCCGCGAGCGGGGTCGATACGCTTTTGAATCTTGCCTTTCCCCGCAGGTGTCGCGCGAAGTACGGGTGTGGCGACCGTTTCCCCGTTTTCTGGACACCCGGGGTTCACTGACCGACAATCACGAGCGTGACGTCGTCCTTCGAGTTCAACACGTACCCCGCGCGATTGTCCGACGCGGAGCGCGACAAGGCGCTGCAGGTGCTCCGTGACGGCGTCGCCATGGGCCGTCTGTCGCACGATACGTTCGTGCGCCGCATGGAACTCGCCCTCGCCGCGCGCCGGGCCGACGAACTCGCCGCGCTCACCGCCGACCTGCCCCGGGAGAACCGCTTCTCGCGGGTGCTCTTCTCCGGTGTCGAGGCCGTCTCCGGCTTCACCGTACGGCTGCGCCGGGCCTGGCAGGCCGAGCGGCTGCCCAAGCTGCTGCTGCCGCACCCCGGCAACGACCATCCGCTGCGGATCGGCCGCGACCCCGCCAACGGGCTGCGGCTGAACCACGAGACGGTCTCCCGCGTGCACGCCGAACTCCGCCGGCAGGGCGGGACGTGGGTCCTCAGGGACCTCGGCTCGACCAACGGCACGACCGTGAACGGGCGCCGGGTGATCGGTGCCGTCGTGGTCCGCGAGGGCGACCAGGTCGGCTTCGGCCGGATGGCCTTCCGGCTCGCCACGAACTGAGCGGCGCGGCGGTCGCGACCGGCCTGAACCACATCGAGCGGTGGCCGAAAACCTACGCTTCACCGCGGTGTTGACGTACACCTCAACTCGTGACTGACTGTGCGTACGTCACGCACAGCAGGTGAACCGTCGGCACCGCATTGTGGAGGTGTGTCCTGCCGCTCCTCCGCTATCCGACCGTGGACGAGCTGGGTTCCCGTGCGGCCGCGCTCGTCGCGCGCCGCCCCAGGGACGCCCGGCTGCGCCGCATCGGGACCTCTCGCTCGGGTGCGCCCCTGTGGCTGCTTTCGATCGGTCACGGCGGCCGCCAGGTCCTCATCGTCGCGGGACCGCACGCCAACGAACCCGTGGGCGGCGCCACCGTCCTGCGCCTGGCCGAACGCGCCCTCGCCGACCCCCGGCTCACCGAGGGTGCCGACGCCACCTGGAACCTGCTCCTGTGCCTGGACCCCGACGGCTCGCGCCGCAACGAGGGCTGGCTGTCCGGCCCGTACACCCTGGGCCACTACTTCCGGAACTTCTTCCGGCCCGGCTTCCTGGAGCAGCCCGAATGGCTGCCCGACGGCGCCGAAGCCGCCGTCCTGCCCGAGACGCGCGCGCTGCTCGCCCTCCAGGAGGAGCTGCGGCCCTTCCTCCAGTGCTCCCTGCACGGCGTCGACGTCGGCGGCGGCTTCGTGGAGCTCACGCGGGACCTGCCGGGCCTCGACCGGAGCGTCGCGCACTCCGCGGCCCGCCTCGGCATCCCCCGCGAACTCGGCGCGTACGACACCCTGTACTGGCCCACCGTGGGGCCGGCCGTCTACCGGATCCCGCCACCGCGCCGGGGCGACCTCGCCGCGGCCATCACCGAGGCCGCGGTCGAGTCGACCTGGTTCCACCCGCACCGGTACGGCACGGTCACCGCGGTCGTCGAGGCGCCCATGTGGGGCGTGGCAGCCGTCGAGGACGGCTCGCCGCCCGCCGACCGGGACGCCGTGCTGCGCGCCGTCAGCGGCAAGCTGCGCCACGACACCCGGCTCCTGGACGGTGTGCTCGCCCGGATCCGGCCCCAGCTGCCCGCCGCGCCCGAGACGGCGAGCCTGCTCGCGCCGGTCGACGACTATTTACTGGTCTGCCCCGGACTGGCGGATGCCTGGGACCCCGACACCGACGACGGCGGCGCCCGTCCGCTGCCCGCGCTCAACACCGCCCACCTGGCCGCCCTGCGCATCTCCGGGCGCCGGCTGGCCCTGCGCACGGCCGGGCTGCTGCACCGGCTCGTACGGAGCGCCGGACAGGACCCGGCCGGCGTTCTGCCCGACCTGGACCGGCTGATCGACGAGTGGTGCGCGGACTACCGCGACGGCTGCGGGGCGCGCTGGATCCCGGTCGCCCGCCAGACCGAGTACCAGGCGCGCGTGGTGCTGAGCGCCTTCGAGCTGGCGCAGCGGCACGCGCGCGTGCGCTCCCGTTCGGGTGAGTCGGGCTGGGGTGCGGAGGCCGCCGTGCCGATGCACCGGGAATGACGTACTCCACCAAAGCGACAGTCGTGTGCGGCGCCGTACTGGCGGCTGCCTCCCTGCTCGTCGCCGCGCCCTCGGCATCCGCCCGGGCGGTGCCCCGGGACGGGTCCTCCGGCACCTGGCTGCACCTGACCGTCACCCGGGGCGACATCCTGCCCCCGGACCCGGGCACCGTGCACGGGCGTGGTGCCCGGGTC
>NZ_JBHYKH010000621.1:0-4730 GCF_042741275.1 Streptomyces sp. NPDC058964 | reverse complement strand
CCATCGTGATCCACCCCCCGGAGGCCAAGTACTTCAACGCCCGCTAGGAGCCGGGCGCAGCCTCGGGGCAGCTCCACGGGCCGCACCAGGCGTTCCCGTCCCGCACGACGTACACTGGTCGGTCCACTGCAGGCCGGTTCCCTTCGTGGGAACCGGCCTGATCGTCCCTTCAAGGAGGTACGTGGATGACCAGTACGGTCCCCGCGCTCGGAACCCGTACGGCCGAAGGCTCAGCCCTGCAGGCCGTGCTCCTCGACATGGACGGCACCCTGGTGGACACCGAGGGCTTCTGGTGGGAGGTCGAAGTCGAGACCTTCGCCGGCCTCGGCCACACCCTCGACGACTCCTGGCGGCACGTCGTGGTCGGCGGCCCCATGACCCGCAGCGCGGGCTTCCTCATCGAGGCCACCGGCGCCGACATCACCCTCGCCGAGCTCAGCGTGCTGCTCAACGAAGGGTTCGAGGACCGCATCGACCGCACCCTGCCCCTGATGCCGGGCGCCGCCAGGCTGCTCGCCGAGCTCTACGAGCACCAGATCCCCACGGCCCTGGTCTCCGCCTCGCACCGGCGCATCATCGACCGTGTGGTGACCTCCCTCGGCCCCAAGCACTTCGCCCTGTCCATCGCCGGCGACGAGGTGTCGCGCACCAAGCCGTACCCGGACCCGTATCTGCTCGCCGCCGCCGGGCTGGGAGCGGATCCGGCCAGATGCGCGGTCGTCGAGGACACGGCGACCGGGGTCGCGGCCGCCGAAGCCGCAGGTTGCCAGGTGGTCGCGGTGCCGTCCGTGGCTCCCATCGCCCCCGCCGCCCGGCGCACCGTGGTGACCTCGCTCGAAGAGGTCGACCTGGCATTTCTGCGCGGTCTGATGACGGATGCAGGCTAGCCGTTCACCCAGCGTACATAGTTCATTGGGCTAAAGCTTCCGCTGTTGTCCCGATGGAATCGGAAGCGGGTCGGTTGGCCGAATTCCGGTCACGTCCAACCGAGTTGTCCGTGTGACGTTCGCCACCTTCCCGGATCTCGACATCGATGTCGAGGTGTGCAGCACGTCCTCGACGGGGAGGGGAGCGCGTGCCCTTGTGTCCCGATTGGTGGGACGCTGCACTAATCATGCCTCTGGCGGGTTTTCGGTGTGTCCGCAACCGGTTTCTCTCCGTGATGGGACCTCAGCTCCAGGGGCTGTGAATCCTCGTGCAGGTGCGGACTAATCTCATCGCGAGAACCTCGCCGCTACCCCCGTGATCCGCCGCGACACCCCTGCATGCCGGGTACACGGACCCGAACAGTTCTGGAGAACTTCGAGCATGAACCGTAAGCATCTGGTGCTGCCCGCCGTGGCAGGCCTGCTCACGCCGGTTCTCGCCGCGTGCGGCGGATCCGACAGCGGGAGCAAGAGCGGCGACGCGATCGTCGTCGGCACCACCGATCGGTTCACCGCCACCAAGGACGCCCCGGCGCCGCTCGACCCCGCCTACGCCTACGACGTCGGCAGCTGGAACGTCCTGCGCCAGACCGTGCAGACTCTGATGATCCAGCCCAAGGGTGAGGGCGACCCGGTGCCCGAGGCGGCCGAGAGCTGCAGCTTCACCGACAGCGGCAACGAGCGCTACGCCTGCAAGCTCCGCGACGGCCTGAAGTTCGCCAGTGGCGACTCGATCACGGCCCAGGACGTGAAGTACTCCATCGAGCGGGCGCTGCGCATCAAGTCCGACAGCGGTGTGTTCGCGCTGATGTCGAACATCGACACCATCGAGACGCAGGGTGACCGAGAGGTGATCTTCCACCTCAAGTCCGCCGACGCCACCTTCCCGTACAAGCTGTCCACTCCGGTCGCGGGCATCGTCGACCCGAGCGACTACGCCAAGGACAAGCTGCGGGACGGCTTCGACGTCGACGGCTCCGGCCCCTACACGCTCACGACGGACGTCAAGGACGACTCGCTCGAGACCGCCACCTTCACCAAGAACCCGAACTACAAGGGCAGCCTGAAGGTGAGCAACGACAAGGTCGTGCTGCGCTCCTTCACCGACGCCGCCGCGATGGGTGACGCCCTCAACAGCGGCGACATCGACGTGATGACCCGCACGATGACGCCGGCCCAGATCCAGAAGCTGGACGCCGGTACCGACAAGAACGTCGAACTCGTCGACATGTCGGGCCTGGAAATCCGTTACCTCGCCTTCAACACCAGCGCCCCGACGGTGAAGAGCAAGGCCGTCCGCCAGGCCATGGCCCAGGTCATCGACCGCGGCGAGCTGATCTCCAAGGTGTACGGCTCCCAGGCCGAGCCGCTGTACTCGCTCGTCCCGGCGAGCATCACCGGTCACTCGAACTCGTTCTTCAACAAGTACGGCGACCCCAACACCGCCAAGGCCAAGGCGCTGCTGACGCAGGCCGGCATCACCACCCCGGTGAAGCTGACCCTGCACTACACGACCGACCACTACGGTGCGGCCACCAAGCAGGAGTTCGAGATCCTGCAGAAGCAGCTCAACAACAGCGGCCTGTTCAACGTCACCATCAAGGGCACGCCCTGGGCGACGTACCAGACCGCCTCGCGCAAGGGCGCGTACGACGTCTTCGGCATGGGTTGGTTCCCCGACTTCCCGGACGCGGACAACTACCTCGCGCCGTTCCTCGACAAGGACAACTTCCTCGGCTCGCCGTACGCCAACAAGCAGATCCGCAACGTCCTGATCCCGGAGTCCCGCCGCGAGGCCGACCGGCTGAACGCCTCCAAGAGCCTCACGAGCATCCAGGACATCGTCGCCGAGGACGTACCCGTGCTGCCGCTGTGGCAGGGCAAGCAGTACATCGCCGCCCGGGACGACATCACGGGCACGTCGTACGCCCTCAACTCGTCCTCGACGCTGCAGCTCTGGGAGCTCAGCCGCGGCGCCGGGAGCTGACGGTCCCTCAGTCGCCGGTCGCCGCAAGCCCTTCACAGCGGACGGTAAGGTAATCGGGTTTGTGCCCCGGAGTGCGGGACGCCGGCTCCGGGGTGTCGAGACCGACGACAAGGCACATCTACGTGAACAAGCGCAACCAGTGGCCAGTCCTGCCCATCGTGGCGGGACTGGCCTTCGGCCTGTTGACCGGCTGTGGCACGGAGACCGGTGATTCCGGGGGTACCGGCTCCTCCGTGGTGATGGGAATGTCCGACGACATCCTCGCCACGGACCCTGCCTCCGGTTATGACCCCGGCTCCTGGCTGTTGTTCAACAACGTCTTCCAGTCACTGCTGAGCTTCCCCAAGGGAGCGACGGAGCCCCAGCCCGATCTGGCCGAGCAGTGCACCTTCACCGACACCCGCGCCGAGGTCTACCGGTGCACGCTCAAGGACGGCCTCAAGTTCAGCAACGGTGACGCGCTCACGGCGAAGGACGTGAAGTTCTCCTTCGACCGCATGCTGAAGATCAACGACCCCGACGGGCCCGCGATCATGTTCCCGTCGCTCGCCAGGGTCGAGACCCCCAACGAGAAGACCGTCGTCTTCCGGCTGAAGGTCCCCGACGCCACCTTCCCCAGCAAGATCGCCTCCGGTGCCGGCTCCATCGTCGACCACCGGCAGTACGACGCGAACGGCCTCCGCAAGGACCACAAGGCCGTCGGCTCCGGACCCTACGAACTGGACACCTTCGACCGGGACGAGGCCGTCTTCTCGCCGAACCCCAACTACAGGGGCAGCGCCCCGACCAAGAACGCCGGTGTCACGGTCAGGTTCTTCCACGGCGACCAGGCAGCCCTGAAGCAGGCCCTCCTCGACGGCGAGGTCGACATCGCCTACCGCGGTCTCAGTGCCCGCGACATCGCCGACATCGACCGGCAGGCCGGCAGCAAGGGCGTCGAGGTCATCGAGGGCAGCAGCGCCGAGGTCCAGCACCTGGTCTTCAACATGCACGACCCGGTCACCGGAAAGCTCGGCGTCCGCAAGGCCATGGCCTACCTGATCGACCGCGACGCCCTGATCAGGAACGTCTACCAGGGCACCGCCACCCCGCTGTACTCGATCATCCCGGCCGGCATCGGGGGCCACAACACGGCCTTCTTCGACACCTACGGCGCCCGCCCCTCCAAGGCCAGGGCCGCCGCGGCGCTGCACGCCGACGGCATCACCGGCAAGGTGAGACTCACCCTCTGGTCCACCCCGTCCCGCTACGGCCCCGCCACCGACCAGGAGCTCAAGGCCATCGCCGCCCAGCTCAACGCCAGCGGCCTGTTCACCGCGGACGTCAGGTCCGTCCCCTTCGGCCAGTACGAGAAGGACATCGCCAAGGGCAAGTACGGCGTGTACGTGAAGGGCTGGGTGCCCGACTACCCGGACGCCGACAACTTCACGGCCCCCTTCTTCGGCAAGGGCAACGTGCTGGACAACAACTACAGCAACGCCACCATCACCGGCTCCCTCATCCCCAGCACCGCCGCGCAGAGCGACCGCTCCGCCACCGACCAGGACTTCGGCCGGCTCCAGGACATCGTCGCCGACGAACTCCCCGTCCTCCCCGTCTGGCAGGCCAAGCAGTACGCCGTCGTCCGCGACGGCGTCTACGGCCTGGAGTACTGCCTCGACTCCTCGACCGTGTTCCGCTTCTGGGAACTCAGCAAGAGCTGACGCCCTCGGCACACACACGAAAGGGGGGGGGCCCCCCCCCCGCGGGGGCCCCGCCGGCCCCCCCCCCCCCCCCCCCCAGCAAGAGACAAAAAGAGAGAGCCCCCCCACCCGACA
>NZ_JBHYKH010000620.1:2973-4752 GCF_042741275.1 Streptomyces sp. NPDC058964 | reverse complement strand
GGGGCAAACGCCCCGGCGGGGGCCCGCCCCACGCCTGTGGGGGCCCCCCCGGGCGGCCGCCGGGGGGAGGGTCGACGCCGTACTGCTCGAGGACGGCCGCACCGTCCCGGCCGACACGGTCGTCGTCGGAGTGGGCGCGCGTCCCTGCGTCGACTGGCTGGAGGGGTCCGGCATCGCCCTCGACGACGGCGTGAAATGCGGTGCCGACGGCCGCACCAGCCTGGCCGCCGTGGTCGCCGTCGGGGACTGCGCCAACTGGTACGACCCGCGCACCGGTGGTCACCGCCGTGTCGAGCACTGGACCGGCGCCATGGAGCGCCCCGATGCCGCAGTGGCGGCCCTGCTCGCCCACGGCGCGACGGAGCCGGGCACGCCCCGGCCGCCGTACTTCTGGTCCGACCAGTACGGCGTGAAGATCCAGTTCGCCGGCCACGCCACCGGCGCCGACAGCGTGACGGTCGAGGAGGGCGCCACCGAAGACCGCAGTTTCCTGGCCGTCTACCGGCGCGCCGGCCTACCGGTCGCCGTACTCGGGATGAACCAGCCCCGGCTGTTCACCCGCTGGCGCAAGCAGCTCGGCGCAGCCGCGTCCTGACATCACCAGTCCTCCATACACAACGCCGTCCGAAGTCGCTCTTCCCGGCGGGTGAATGACCGATCCACGACGTTCCCGAGGAGTGCAGCGTGACCTCGACAAACCTGCCGGACAGCCTGATCGCCACCCTCCCCGGCTCCGCATACACGGACCCCGGCGTCTTCGCCCAGGAACAGGAGCGCATCTTCGAGACGATGTGGTTCTGCGTCGCCCGCGCCTGCGACCTTCCGAAGCCCGGCGCCTTCCGCACCGTCGACGTGGGCCGCGAGAGCATCCTCGTGACCCGTGCGCGTGACAACTCCGTACGCGCCTACTTCAACGTGTGCCGGCACCGCGGCGCCAAGCTCTGCACGGAGGAGACCGGCGAGGTCAAGCGCGCCTTCCAGTGCCCGTACCACGCCTGGACCTACGACCTGAACGGCAAGCTCGTCGCGGCGCCCAACCTCACCAAGATGCCCGACGTGGGCCGCACCGAGTACGGCCTGGTGGGCGTGGCCGTCCGCGAATGGCTCGGCTACGTCTGGGTCTGCCTGGCGGAGAACCCGCCCTCCTTCGAGGAGGACGTCATCGGCGAGGTGATCACCCGCCTCGGCGACGTGGAGTCGATCGAGCACTACGACATCGGCAACCTCGCGGTGGGCAGGCGGATCGTCTACGACGTCGGGGCGAACTGGAAGCTCATCATCGAGAACTTCATGGAGTGCTACCACTGCGCCACGATCCACCCCGAACTGACCGAGGTGCTCCCCGAGTTCGCCGACGGCTACGCCGCCCAGTACTACGTGGGCCACGGCGCCGAGTTCGGCGGTGAGATCCGGGGCTTCACCGTCGACGGCTCCGAAGGGCTGGAGCGGATCCCCGGGGTCTCCGAGGACCAGGACCGCCGCTACTACGCGATCACCGTGAAGCCCCAGGTCTTCATCAACCTCGTGCCCGACCACGTGATCTTCCACCGTATGTACCCGGTGGCCGTCGACCGCACGATCGTCGAGTGCGACTGGCTCTACCTGCCTGGTGTGGTGGAGAGCGGCAAGGACGTCAGCCGGTCCGTGGAGCTCTTCGACCGGGTCAACCGCCAGGACTTCGACGCCTGCGAGCGCACCCAGCCCGGGATGAGCTCACGGCTGTACGCCAAGGGCGGTGTGCTCGTGCCCAGCGAGCACCACATCGGCGCCTTCCACGAC
>NZ_JBHYKH010000620.1:0-2963 GCF_042741275.1 Streptomyces sp. NPDC058964 | reverse complement strand
GGGCCCGCGGCCCCACCCCCCCCCGCGGCGGGCGTGACCCGCGCGGGGCCCCCGCGGCCCGCGCTCCGGAGCGCCCGGCCCCGCGCGCCCGCGCCGGCCGGTCAGCCCAGGTAGCCCATCCGGTGGCTGATCTCCTCGGCGCCCTTCAGGAGCACCGGGGCCAGCTCGTGCATCCGCTCCTCGGTGAACCGGTACGAGGGCCCGGAGGCGCTGATCGCCGCGATCACCGCGCCGTCCCGGTCACGGACCGGAGCGGCCATGGCGTGCAGACCGATCTCCAGCTCCTCCAGCGTCCAGGCGTACCCCCGCTCCCGGGCCTCGGCGAGGTTCTTCTCCAGCTTCGCCTTGGCCGTCAGGGTGTGAGGGGTCACCTTCTTCAGACCGGACTCCGACAGCAGGGCGGAGCGCTCCTTGGCCGGCAGGTGGGCGAGCAGGATCTTGCCGCTGGACGTGGCGTGCAGCGGGGTGAGCTCCCCGACCCAGTTGTGCGCCGCGACGGCCGCCGGGCCGCGCACCTGGTAGAGGTTGATCGCGTAGTGCTCCTGCATCACGGCGATGTTGACCGTCTCGCCGATCTCCTCGGCGAGGCGTTCGCAGACCGCGCGGCCCTGCTGAGTGATGTCGAGGCGTGCCGTGACCGCGCCGGCCAGGCGTACGATGCCGAAGCCGAGGCGGTACTTGCCGCGCTCGCCCGCCTGCTCCACCAGGCCGCGCGCCTCCAGGGCGCCGAGCAGTCGGAACGCGGTGGACTTGTGGACATCGATCTCGGCGGCCACCTCACTGACGCCCGCCTCGCCGCGCTGGGCCAGGATCTCGAGGACGCTGATCGCCCGGTCGACGGACTGCACTCCGCCGGCCTGTGAACCGGTAGTTTCGGTCTCCGGACTGAAGTTGCTCATAGCGAAACTATACGCGCAGTAAACAACGGTCTCGCAAGTAACCCGCTGGAAACCAAGGCCAAGTAAGTTGCGCGGTTCGCAACCTGGTGCGTATAGCGATACCCGTATTAGCATGCCCCGCGTATCGACAGCGCGAGCGAGCGAGACGAGGCACCATGGCTCCCCTGCACTACGACTTCGTCATCGTCGGCGGTGGATCAGCCGGCAGCGCACTGGCCAACCGACTCTCGGCCGACCCGGCGAACCGGGTGCTGGTTCTGGAGGCGGGACGGTCGGACTACCCCTGGGACGTGTTCATCCACATGCCCGCGGCGCTGACCTACCCCATCGGCAGCCGCTTCTACGACTGGAAGTACGAGTCCGAGCCGGAGCCGCACATGGGCGGCCGGCGCATCTACCACGCCCGCGGCAAGGTGCTGGGCGGCTCCAGCAGCATCAACGGCATGATCTTCCAGCGCGGCAACCCCATGGACTACGAACGCTGGGCCGCCGACCCCGGCATGGAGACCTGGGACTACGCGCACTGCCTGCCGTACTTCAAGCGCATGGAGAACTGTCTGGCGGCCGACCCCGACGACGAGTTCCGCGGCCACGACGGCCCCCTCGTCCTCGAGCGCGGACCGGCCACCAACCCCCTGTTCGGCGCCTTCCTCAAGGCCACCCAGGAGGCGGGCTACGCCCCCACCGACGACGTCAACGGATACCGGCAGGAGGGTTTCGCCGAGTTCGACAGGAACGTCCACCGCGGACGCCGCCTGTCGGCCTCCAAGGCGTACCTCAAGCCCGCGATGAAGCGGCCCAACCTCACCGTCACGACCCGCGCCCTCGTCACCCGCGTCCTGTTCGAGGGCAAGAAGGCCGTCGGCGTCGAGTTCCGGCGCGGCCGGGGAGCGCTGAAGCAGGTGCGCGCCGGAGAGGTCATCCTCTGCGGCGGCGCGATCAACTCCCCGCAACTGCTCCAGCTCTCCGGCGTCGGCAACGCCGCCGAGCTGTCCGCCCTCGGCATCGACGTCGTCCACGACCTGCCGGGCGTCGGCGAGAACCTGCAGGACCACCTGGAGGTGTACGTCCAGTACGCCTGCAAGCAGCCCGTCTCCATGCAGCCGTACATGGCGAAGTGGCGCGCCCCCTTCATCGGGCTGCAATGGCTGTTCCGGAAGGGCCCCGCGGCCACCAACCACTTCGAGGCCGGCGGCTTCGCCCGCAGCAACGAGGACGTCGACTACCCCAACCTGATGTTCCACTTCCTGCCGGTCGCGGTCCGCTACGACGGCTCCTCCCCGGCGGGCGGCCATGGTTACCAGGTGCACATCGGGCCCATGTACTCCGACGCCATCGGCTCCGTGAAGATCAGGAGCAAGGACCCGCGCGAGCACCCGGCGCTGCGCTTCAACTACCTCTCCACCGACCAGGACCGCCGGGAGTGGGTCGAGGCCATCCGGGTGGCCCGCCGGATCCTCGGCCGGCCCGCGCTCGCCCCGTACAACGACGGCGAGATCTCGCCCGGCCCCTCGGTCGAGACGGACGAGGAGATCCTCGCCTGGGTCGCCAAGGAGGGCGAGACCGCCCTGCACCCCTCGTGCACCTGCAAGATGGGCACCGACGAGATGTCCGTCGTCGACCCGCTGAGCCTGCGGGTGCACGGCCTGGAGGGCCTGCGTGTCGTGGACGCCTCGGTCATGCCCTATGTCACCAACGGCAACATCTACGCGCCGGTGATGATGGTCGCGGAGAAGGCGGCCGACCTGATCCTCGGCAACGAGCCGCTGCCTCCGTCCAAGGCCGTGTACTACCGGCACCGCGACGCCCAGAAGCAGGCCGGGTAGGCCTTGGGTGCCGAGGCCCTGCGGGCACTGCTCGGCCACGTCCGCTACGAGGTGCTGCCGGCGAAGGCGACCGAGGACAAGGTCCTCGGCCATGTCCCGTGCGACGTCGTGGTCACGGTCACGGCGTCGCCGGTCAAGGGCCTGGAGCCGACACTCGGCCTCACCGAGCGGCTGACCGCGCACGGCTCCCGTGTCGTGCCCCGCCGGCCCCCGCGGCGGCGGCGCGACGCCACCCCAC
>NZ_JBHYKH010000619.1:3175-4760 GCF_042741275.1 Streptomyces sp. NPDC058964 | reverse complement strand
CCCATGAGGTAGGCGGCGGTCGCGCCGGCCGCCCGGTCGTCGATGCCGACGTAGGCCACCCGGGGGCCGGCGGGCAGGTCCGTCGCCAGGGTGACGACGGGGATGCCCGCGGCGGCCAGCCGGCTCACGGCGGCGTTCACCTCGGGGACGTCCGGCGCCTTGAGGATCACGCCCTGGGAACCGCGCCGGGCGATCCGGTCCAGGGTCGCGACCAGCTCCGCCACCGGCCCGGTCTCCCGGAAGTGGAAGCGGGAGCGCAGCACGGCCGGGTGCAGCGAGGGCAGCTCCGCCTCCAGGGCGGCGCGTACGGCCGTGGTGAACCGCTCCGGCGCCTGCATCACGATGTCGACCATGAAGGTACGTCCGACCAGGCGGACCTGGGTGCGCTGCCGGTCCAGTTCGGCGATGGCCCGGCGGACCTCCCGCGCGGTGCTCTCCCGCACGCCGCCCCTGCCGTTCAGCACCCGGTCCACGGTGGCCTCGCTCAGACCCGCCTGACGTGCGATCTCGCGGATCGGGAAGGGATGTCCCACGGCAGCCCTCCTTGAGGGGTTTTTGATGGCTTCTTGCTGGTTGTTCGAGGGTTTTGTACTGACAAGAATGACAGGGCCCCGCCCCCGCAGGCGGACGCCGCAGGGTGTGGGACCGGAAAGGGCATGGAAGCGATGGGACTCCTCGACGACAAGGTCGTCCTCGTGAACGGCGGCAGCCAGGGCGTCGGCGCCGCCATCGCGCGGGCCGCGGTCCGCGAGAACACCACCGTGGCCGTCACGGGGCGGCGCGCCGAGCCGGGTGAGGCACTGGTGGCCGAGCTGACGGCGGCCGGGGGCACGGCCATGTACATCCGGGCCGACCTGGCGGACGCCGGCCAGGCCAAGGCCTCCGTCGGCGCGGTGGTCGACGCGTACGGCCGGGTGGACTGCCTGGTGAACTCGGCGGGGCTGACCTCCCGCGGCACCCTGCTGGACACCACGCCCGAGCTGTTCGACGCGCACATCGCGATCAACCTGAAGGGCCCGTTCTTCGCGATGCAGGCGGCCGTGGCGGACATGGTGGCACGCAAGGCGCCCGGCACGGTCGTCAACATCATCACGTCCTCGGCGCACGGCGGTCAGCCCTTCCTCGCCCCCTACGTCGCCGCCAAGGCGGGCCTGATCGGTCTGACCCGCAACGCCGCCCACGCCCATCGCTGGGACCGGGTGCGGATCAACGGTCTGAACATCGGCTGGACGGCGACCGAGGGCGAGGACGCGACGCAGCGGACCTTCCACGGCGCCGGGGACGACTGGCGCGAGGAGGCCGCGGCCAGGCTGCCGATGGGCAAGCTGGGGCAGCCGGACGAGATCGCCGGCCTCGTGGTCCTCCTGCTGTCGGACCGGTCCGGAGTGGTCACCGGTTCGATCATCGACTGGGACCAGAACGTGCTGGGCGGGCTGGACTGAGCGGGATCGGGGCCGGCGCGGGATCAGCCCCGTCCGGCCGCCGAGGACGAGCCAGAAGGGCGACCGGAGGCCGGGGCGGAGCCCCCGCGACGGCACGAACACACGGACAAAGAGCCACGGAGCCCAAGAGCCACGGTAACCTC
>NZ_JBHYKH010000619.1:0-3165 GCF_042741275.1 Streptomyces sp. NPDC058964 | reverse complement strand
GACTGGACTGAGTACGCGGCCCGGCACGACATCCACTCCCCGCGGGCCGCCCGGCACGGCGATCACGCACCGCGGACCCGGCACGGCAGAACACGCACAAGGAGCAACGAGAAGCATGCGCATCGGAATCCTCGGCCTCGGCCGCATCGGCGCCTTCCACGCCGAGACCCTGTCCGCACTGGACGCCGTCGAGTCACTCGTCGTCGCCGACCCGTTCGCGGAGGCGGCCAAGGCCGCCGCGGAGCGGTTCGGGGCCGAGGTCGCGGACTCGCCGGAGGCGGTCCTGGCCGCGGGGGTGGACGGCCTCGTCGTGGCGGCGGCCACCGACGCCCACCCCGCCCTGATCCTGGCCGGCGTCGAGGCCGGCATCCCCGTCTTCTGCGAGAAGCCCGTCGCCCGCACCATGGCGGAGGGCGTGGAGGTGCTCAAGGCGGTCGAGGGCAGCGGCGTGCCGATCCAGATCGGCTACAACCGCCGCTTCGACGCGGGCTTCGTCGCCGCGCGGGCCGCCGTGCAGAGCGGCGAGCTGGGCAGGCTCCACACGGTCCGCTCGACGACGCTGGACCCGGCGCCGCCCCCGGCCGCGTACATCGCCGCCTCCGGCGGCATCTTCCGCGACTGTTCCGTGCACGACTTCGACATCATCCGCTGGGTGACCGGCCGCGAGGTGAGCGAGGTGTACGCCGTGGGCGGCAACCGGGGCGCGGACTACATCGCGGAGGCCGGTGACGCCGACACGACCGGCGCGATCCTCACCCTCGACGACGGCACCATCGCCGTGGTCTCCAACAGCCGTCACAACGCCCGGGGTTACGACGTCCGCATGGAGCTGCACGGCTTCCAGGACTCCATCGCGGTCGGCCTGGAGGACAAGCTCCCGCTGCGCTCGGTCGAGCCCGGCGTCACCTTCCCGTCGGGCACCCCGCACGACTTCTTCATGGACCGCTTCACCGACGCCTACCGCGCCGAACTCACCGCGTTCACCGAGGTCGCCGCGGGCACCCGGCCGTCCCCCTGCACCGTCGCGGACGCGCTGGAGGCCGGCTGGATCGCGGAAGCGTGCACCCTGTCCCTGCGGGAGCACCGCCCGGTGACGATCGAGGAGGTCCGCGGCGCGTGACCCGCGGCACCCGAGATGCGGCTCCCGGCCGCTGGGGGTGTCCTGCGCGTGGGCCTCGGCGAGGACGGGCGCCGCGTCTCCACGCGCCCGGTCCTTGACTTCGCGGTACGGGGGGGGGCGCGCGGCCGGGCCCCGCCGCCCCCCCCGACAAAAACACCCCCCCCCCCCCCCCCCCATGCCCCCGGCCGGGGCCCCCGCGCGAGCGATCGTCAGCGACGGCGGAACGACTCGACGTAGCCGTTCGCGGGCGTGCCCACGCCGGTCACGTCGTCGTAACCCTTCACCGCGGACAGCGAGCTGTCCTTGCCGAGGCTGCGGACCGAGGTCGCGAGCCCGTCGGCGGCGTCGTAGCCGTTCACGAAGTCGACGCGGGCCACCGCCAGGCCGGAGCCGGTCGGGTTGTCCGTGACGTCGTGGTACGCCTTCGTGCCGTACTTGGCGTAGATCGACGGGTTGGCGAAGCCGATCGCCTTGCCGCCGCGTGCCTCCTGGGCCAGGGCCTGGACCGCCGCGATCACCGGCGCGGCCAGCGAGGTGCCGCCGATGCGGTACTCGCTGTACTGCTCCGACCCGTCCGGGAAGGTCTGGGTCTGCCCGACCAGGAAGCCGGTGTTCGGGTCGGCGATGGCCGCGATGTCCGGGACGACGCGGTTGCCCGCGGCGTTGTTGGCCGTGGCCAGCGACTTCGGGACGACGCCCTTCTGGTAGTACGGCTGCGGCACGGTCTTGCTGGTGCCACCGCCCGCACCCGAGGTGAAGGCGCCGGGGAAGCCGGTCCAGCTCTTGCCGTCGGCCGACAGGGTCGCCTTCTCGGTGCCCCAGCCGGTCTCCCACAGGTACTTGTCGCCCTTGCCGACGGCCAGCGAGGTACCGCCGACCGCGGTCACCCACGCCGAGTTGGCGGGCGTGTCGACCTGCTTCGTCTTCGTGTTGGCGACCTCGTCGCCGTTGTCACCCGAGGAGAAGTAGAAGCCGATGCCCTGCACGGCGCCGAACTGGAAGACCTGGTCGTACGCGGCCGCCAGGTCCGGCGTCTGGTTGGCCTCGATGTCGCCCCAGGAGTTGGAGACGATGTCGGCCAGGTGGTTGTCGACGATCTTGCTGAGCGAGTCGAGCAGGTCGTCGTCGTAGCAGGACGCGGCGCCCACGTAGGTGACGTCGGCGTCCGGCGCGACCGCGTGCACGGCCTCGACGTCGAGGGTCTCCTCGCCGTACCAGCCGGCCGCCCCGCACTCCTCGGTCTTCGTGTAGTTCTTCGGCAGCGCCTGGTGCAGCTGGCCCGTCTTCCACGCCGCGTCACCGTGCTTGGCGGCGTAGTTGGCGGCGTCGAAGGCGATGGTCGGCGAGGCGTACGCGTCGGTGATGGCGATGCGCACGTGCTTGCCGGTGTACGTGCCGGCGCCGTAGGCGGCACGCAGCTGCTTGCCCGTGTAGCCCTTGATCGCGTACGGGATCTTGGATCCGTACGCGTCCGGCAGCGTGGTCGCGATCTTCGAGCCGTAGTACGAGGAGAACGGCCCGGAGTTCTTGAACACCGCGTCCGGCGGGGGCAGCTGGTCGTTGTGCGTCGACTTGTGCGGCGCGTTGTCCAGGCCGGTGACGGTCAGGACGGCGCCCTTCAGGCCCTTGGGCGCGGAGGCCGTCTTCGACGGCGCGCGGTAGGTCTTCGAGCCCTTGGCGTAGTTGTGCAGCTGGGTTCCGAACGCCTTCTCGGCGGCGGACACGTCACCGGTGACGGCGATGTAGTGCTGCGTGACCGCGGTGACCGTCAGCCCGGACGACTTCAGCCAGGACTTGACGGCGGCCACCTGGGCCTTGGTCGCACCGAAGCGGGCCTGCGACTGCTTGGCGCTCAGGTACTTGCCGTACGACGGCGAGTCCGGGTCGGACACCGCCTTGGCGTAGGCGGCGAGGCCGGCCGCGTTCCGGCCGGCGAGGTACACCCGGGCGGAGACCTGGGCGTTGTCCGACGTGGCACCCTTGTCCGCCTTGGCCGTGGCCCCGGCGGGCTTGGTGCCCGCCCCGGCGGCCCCGCCCGGGGTGTT
>NZ_JBHYKH010000618.1:0-4782 GCF_042741275.1 Streptomyces sp. NPDC058964 | reverse complement strand
CCCGGGCAGCGGCGGCCGTTTCGCGGGGGACGTCAGACGGACCGGCGTCCCATGCGGCGCAGTACCACGAAGCCCGCGATCACCAGCAGCGCGCCGATCCCGGCGGGCCACAGGTGCGCGCCCGTCTCGGCGAGTCCGCCCTGGGCCTGCGGTTCGGCCTGCGCGGCCGCCGACGGGGCGTTGGCCCCCGGGGCCGGACTCTGCGCGGCCTCACCGATCTCGGCGGGCTGCGCCGACTGGCCGGCCGAGTCCTCGGCGGAGCCGCCCTTGCCGGAACCTCCCTTGTCCGAACCACCCTTGCCGGAGCCGGTGTTGCCGGAGTCCGTGTGACCGGTGCCCGTACCGCCCTTGCCCGAGCCTCCGTTGCCCGAGCCTCCGTTGCCGGTGCCGCCCTTGCCGGAGTCGCCCTTGCCCGAGCCGCCGGAGGTGACGTGGGTGGGCGACGCCGTGGCGTAGACCCTGGGGGTCTCGGTGGCGGGAGCGTTCGTCGAACCGGCGTCCGTCGGCTCGGCGGTGGGCGTGTCGGCCGGGGGCTGCGAGGGCTCCTCGGTCGCGGTGTTCCCGGGATCGGGCTGGTCACCGTTGCCGGGCGAGGCGGGGTCGGAGGCCGGCGGCTCGCTGGGCTCCTCACTCGGCTCGGAGCCCGCGCCCGCACCGCACTTCCGGCCGGAGTTGATGCAGTCGACCATCTTGTTCATGAGGTCTTCGTCGAAGACGTTGATGAAGTCCCCGTGGTCCGTGACCGGCTTGTGCAGCTGCTCGGGGAAAGAGTCCACCGCGAACAACGGCACCGTGCGGCCGCCGTCCTGGAGCGAGGGCGCGTCGACGTCGTAGACGATGCGCTGCACGAGCTGCGGAATGGGCTCGAAGCCGTTCGGGCAGTTGCCCTCGCCGTCGGCGAAGGCCACATGGGTGCGGTGGTTGGCGCTGTCGATGTTTCGGCCGTCCCAGCAGCTCTGGAACCTGAACGTGCGGACCACGTCGCTGCCGGACGGGCACAGCGGGTACTTGTCCTTCAGCTGCCGGTCCTCGAACCCGGTGCAGCTCCAGGACGCGTTGGCGTTGGCGGGGCCGTTGACGAACGACTTGGCGTCGCCGGTGATGATGCGCAGCAGCCGCGGCATGGCCGTGACCTTGGCGCGGGGGTTGCCCTCGAACGTCAGTGTGACCTGCTTGGGCGTGACGATCTGACCGGCGTTGCCCTCCGTGCCGCCGCCCGGGGCACCGGCGTCCCGCTCCTGCTTGCCGTTCTGCAGACGCAACACGGGCCAGTAGTAGGTGGACTTGTCACCCTTGTCCGCACAACTGGTGTCGCCGTTGGCGAGGTCGTCGTCGCTGGCGAAGGCGTTGTTGGCCTGGTTGCCGACGTAGTCGTGGAAGTGGTGGGCGCCGTTGGAGACACCGGGGGCGACGATGACGTTGTCGGAGTTGAACTTCCCGTTGGCGTTCACGCCGCAACTGCTGCTGAAGGAGCCGCGGGAGGCGTCGGACTGCGGGGCCGGGGTCTGCACGTTGGGCTGGACCGAGGTGATGTCCGCATAGTCCGCGGCCACCGGACCGTTGCCGGCCTGACCTCCGTTGCCCTGGCCACCGCCGGTCTGACCCTGACCCGGGGTCTGGGTGCCCGTGCCCTGGCTCTGGCCGCCGTCGCCCGGTGTCTGGCCGCCGTCGCCCTGGTTCTGGTTTCCGGAGGGCTGCAGCGTGCACGGTGCCAGATCGTCCAGCCCCTGCGGACGGTCGCCGGCGTTGTCGATGGCGTCCGCGATGCGGTCGATCGTCTCGGCCCGCTTCTCCTTCAGCGGGTTCATGATGGTGTCGTCGGCGGACCCGGAGTCCTGCTGCTGGGACTGCGCCGACTGCTGCAACTGCTGGTAGGCAGCCGCGACCTGCTGGTCGAGGCGGGCGAGTTCCCGGTCGACGTCCTCCTTCGCCCCGTCCGGCACCGCGGTCAACCGGCTCCCGACGTCCGGGCAATCGATCGTCGCCGCGCCCGAACGGACCCAGCCGGCCGCGTTCGGGTTCGACTGGTCCGAGCCGCTCTCGGTGGCGGAGGCGTACACGTTCACCGCGATCAGCCCACCTCCGCCCAACATCAGTGCGACCGCTGCGAAGGTCGCGCGTCGTGCGCCCGTCGGGCGTCTGCGCGTGTTGCGTCCCACGGAAGTACCCCTGCGTCTCGTCGGATCCGGCTCGGCATGGAAATCCCCCCGTCCCATACGGATCCGGGGGCACAGGTGTTCAAGCCCGTCCCGGATTCATCGCAACCTCACAGCGAAACGGATCACCGCGGCGACTTTCCGCAGGCCACCGGCCTCACCGCCGCACGGCCGCCCCGCCGTGACCGGTTCGGCCGGGGACCCGCACAGGGTCACGGCCGCCGGAGCATTCCGCTGAATTCAGGAAATAAATACTCCTTGGTAACCGGAGCCACCTTCCGGCGCAAATTGCATGCCGGAATATCGCCTCTATGGGCAATCCTCCAGCGCTTCGGGAGATATCCGGTGGAATTCGGTGAGTTTTTCGGCCGGCCCTGAGGACGTCGTCGGCAGCCACGCGAGCCGCCTTCCGGCCGATTCCGTGGGAAACTGTGCTCGTACCGGTGGTCGGCTGGGCGGCAAGGTCATGACGGATGAAGCGAAGCTCGACTACTCGGCGGTGTTCCAGGCCTTGCCCGGCATGGTGGCGCTGCTGACACCCGAGTTGGTGTACGCCGACGCCAACGAGGATTTCCTGCGCATGTCCGGACGCAAGCGCGAGGACGTGGTGGGCCGGTATCTGTTCGACGTCTTCCCGGACAACCCGAACGACGGGACCGCGAGCGGCATGCGCAGCCTGAAGGCCTCCCTCCTGCGGGTGCTGGCCACCGGTGAGCGGGACACCATGGCCCTGGAGCGGTACGACGTCGAGGTCCGCGAGCGGCCAGGACACTGGGAGGAGCGCTACTGGAGCCCGGTGAACGCGCCGGTGCTCGGTCCGGACGGCGAGGTGGTGCTGCTGGTGCACCGGGTCGAGGAGGTGACCGAACTGATCCGGGCCCGGGCCAACGCCGACGGTGACCGGAGCCAGGTACTGGAAGCCGAGTTGTACCGGCGGGCCCGCGAGTTGCAGGAGCTCAACGAACGGCTCCGTCAGGCCCACGCCCGAGAGCGGGAGGTGGGGATCGCCCTGCAGGAGGCCATGCTGCCCGCCCGCCGGCACACGGAGGATCACCGGATCGCCGTGCGGTACCGGCCGGCGGTCGGCGCGCTGAACGTGTGCGGCGACTGGTACGACCTGGTCGACCTGGTGAGCGGCAACCGCATCGGGGTGTCGGTCGGCGACGTGGTCGGGCACGGTCTCGAAGCGGCCTGCGTGATGGGGCAGTTGCGCAGTGCGCTCAGCGCGGCCTCCCGGGTCGCCACGGGCCCCGCCCAGGCCCTGAACGTCCTCGGCCGATACGCGCATGTGGTAGACGGCGCCGAATCGGCCACGGCGGTGACCACGTTCATCGACTTCGACCACCGCACCATCACCTACAGCAGCGCGGGCCACCCTCCACCGCTGCTCGTGCACGGGGACGGCCGGGTGGAGTTCCTCGACGGGGCGACCGATCCGCCGCTCGACGCCCGGCCCGATCCCACGCCCCGGCCGGAGGCTCGGACGACGTTCACCGGGGGCTCCACGCTCGTCCTCTACACCGACGGGCTGATCGAGCGGCGCGGGGAGGACATCGACACCGGCCTGGCCCGCCTCGCCGACGCCCTCCGCCGTCACCGGGCGGCGGATCCCGAGTCCCTGGCCGACGGTGTCCTGCGGGAACTGCTGCCGCCGGAGGGCGCGACGGACGACACCGCCCTGGTCGTCGTACGGCTGTGAGCCCATTGGAACGCCCCGCTCGTACCCGTTCGCACGGCAAATGTCCCCATGCGGGTGCCTGGGCACCGAACCCCGCGGCGAACATCACAAATATGTATCGGACATATCGCGCTTCAACCTTCACACGAGGCACACAAGTTGGCTAGGTTGACGACCAGGCCGCACGGCTTCCCCCGACGAACCCCGTCGAACCGCGTGGCCTCCGCCGAGTCCGGGCCGTTCATGGCATCCGGAGCCGGGGACCCAACCGACATTGGGGTGAATCGGCCCAACTGCCCAGCGAGGCAAGGGGCCGTAGGGCATGCCTTCCGGAAACGACCGCCCGAACCCGACAGCTAACTCGGTAGGCGGAGTACGGAAGGAGTACGTCTCCCATGGCGTCGGAGAGCCGCGACGAAGTTCGGCAGCGGATCGAAAACCTTTACGACCAGGCCGAGAACGCCACGGGGAACTACAACGCGACCCGCGCGATGTCCGCGGGTTCCCGAGGCCGCGGTGTGCCGCTCCGCAAGAGAGCGGGAGGCGACGCCGACCTCGACGCCGTGAGCCGTCAGTGGTTCGACGCGGCGCGCGCCAAGCTGGGTCCGACCGTTCCCGCCGTACTGCCCTCCGACCGGATGCCGGCCCGGCGCCCGTCCGGGGGCCGCCCCACGGCTCCGGACGGCCTGCGGGAGCCGGCCGGGCGGCCGCTGCCTCCGGAGCTGACCGCCGGGGCGACGAACCGTGCCGTCGCGGAGCTGTCCGGCCGGCCTGTCGCGGAGCTTCCGGGCCGGGCCGTCGCGGAACTGCCCGCCCGGCCGGTGGCCGCACTGACCGCCCGGCCCGTCGCCGCGCGGCCCCCGGGGCCCGACCCGCGCCGGGCACTCGCGGCGGCCCCCGGCGCGCGGCTGCCCGCGCCAGCCACGCCCCCCCCGCCGCCGGGGCCCG
>NZ_JBHYKH010000617.1:0-4789 GCF_042741275.1 Streptomyces sp. NPDC058964 | reverse complement strand
GATGTTGCAGGAGGCCCAGCGGACCCGCGCGCCCAGGGCGACCAGGGTCTCGATGAGCACGGCGGTCTGCACGGTCATGTGCAGGGAGCCGGTGATGCGGGCGCCGGCGAGGGGCTGTGCCCCGGCGTATTCCTTGCGGATCGCCATCAGGCCCGGCATCTCGTGTTCGGCGAGGGTGATCTCCTTGCGGCCGAACTCGGCCAGGGAGAGGTCGGCGACCTTGAAGTCAGCGGTCTTGGCGGGCATGCGCGGGCCTCTCGTTGAGGTTGGTCAGGTTGCGGTGGATCTCAAGGGTCGCCGTGGAGCGGTTGAGGGTGATGTAGTGCAGGCCGGGAGCGCCCTCGGCGAGGAGCCGCTCGGCCAGCGCGGTGGCGTGGTCGACGCCGATGCGGTGGGCGGTTGCGGGGTCGTCCCGGGCGGCCTCCAGGGCCTCGGCGAGGTCCCGCGGGAAGCGGGCGTCGCTCAGTTCGGCGAAGCGCTGGATCTGGCGGGCGTGGACGGCCGGCATGATCTCCGGAATGATCGGCGTCCCGCAGCCGGCGGCCGTGACGCGGTCGCGCAGCCGCAGATAGTCCTCGGCGTCGAAGAACATCTGCGTGATGGCGTAGTCGGCGCCGGCCCGGCACTTGGCGACGAAGTGCCGGATGTCGCTGTCCCAGTCGGGTGAGCGCGGGTGACGCTCGGGGAAGGCGGCGACGCCGATGCTGAAGTCCCCCGCCGATCGGACCAGTTCGACGAGCTGGTGGGCGTGACGCAGGCCGTCGGGGTGTGCGGTCCACGGGCCGCGCGGGTCACCCGGCGGGTCGCCGCGCAGGGCCAGGACGTCACGGATGCCCGCATCGGCGTACTGCCCGACGATGTGCCGCAGCTCGGCCACCGAGTGGTCGACGGCGGTGAGGTGGGCGACGGGGCGCAGCGTCGTCTCGGCGGCGATGCGGCGGGTGACGGCCACCGTGCGGTCCCTGGAGGAGCCGCCCGCGCCGTACGTCACGGAGACGAAGGTGGGGGCGACGGACTCGATCCGGCGGATCGCGTCCCACAACGTCCGTTCCCCGGCTTCGGTCCTGGGCGGGAAGAACTCGAAGGAGAAGGTGGTCACGCCCGCGGCGAGCAGGTCCCGCAGGGAACCGGCCGACGCGGTGGTGGCGGCAGTGGTCATCGGGCGGTCTCCTCGGCCGGGCCGCCGGTCGTCTTGAAGTAGACGGCCTCCGGGTGGTGCAGGATCAGGGCGTCCGTGGACTGTTCCGGGTGGAGCTGGAACTCCTCGGAGAGCGTGACCCCGATGCGCTCCGGGCGGAGCAGGCCGGCGATCTTGGCGCGGTCCTCCAGGTCGGGGCAGGCCGGGTAGCCGAGGGAGTAGCGGCAGCCCTGGTAGTCGGTGCGGAGCATGCCGGCCAGATCAGTTGGGTCCTGGTCCGCGATGCCCAGTTCGGCGCGGACGCGGGCGTGCCAGAACTCGGCCAGCGCCTCGGTCAGCTGCACGGACAGACCATGGAGTTCGAGGTAGTCGCGATAGGAGTCGGCGGCGAACAGCTCGTTCGCGGCCTCGGAGACCCGGTTGCCCATGGTGACCGTCGTGAACGCGATGACGTCGGTCTCGCCGGACACCGAATCCACCGCGTCCTGGGCGCGGAAGAAATCGGCCAGGCACAGGTACCGGTCGCGCTGCTGGCGGGGGAAGGTGAAGCGGGTGCGTTCGGTGCCGTCCTCGTCGAGGACGATCAGGTCGTCGCCCTTGGAGACGCAGCGGAAGTAGCCGTGCACGACGGCGGCTTCGAGGAGGTTGTCGGTGTGCAGCCGGTCCAGCCAGGCGCGCAGCCGCGGCCGGCCTTCCGTCTCGACCAGTTCCTCGTACGAGGGTCCGGTCGCGCCGCGGGAGGACTTGAGGCCCCACTGCCCCATGAACGTGGCGCGTTCGTCCAGCCAGGAGGCGTAGTCGGCGAGCGGGATGCCCTTGGTGACGCGGGTGCCCCAGAAGGGCGGGGTGGGCACGGGGTTGTCCGTCGCCACGTCCGAGCGGGCCGGCAGGGGGCGCCGGTCCTCGTTGATCCGGGCGGTCGTCGTGGCACGCACCCTGCGGCGCTTCAGTTCGGGCAGCGCGGCTCCCGCCTCGCCGCGTTTGAGCGCGGTCAGGGTGTCCATGAGGCGCAGGCCCTCGAAGGCGTCGCGGGCGTAGCGCACCTCGCCGTCGTACAGCTCGTGCAGGTCCTGTTCGACGTACGCCCGGGTGAGCGCCGCACCGCCGAGGATGACCGGGTAGGTCGTGGCGAGGCCGCGGTCGTTGAGCTCCTGGAGGTTCTCCTTCATGATCATCGTGGACTTCACCAGGAGGCCCGACATGCCGATGGCGTCGGCGCGGTGCTTCTCGGCCGCCTCGACGATCGCGGACACCGGCTGTTTGATGCCGAGGTTGACCACGTTGTAGCCGTTGTTGGTGAGGATGATGTCGACGAGGTTCTTGCCGATGTCGTGGACGTCGCCCTTGACGGTGGCCAGGACCAGGGTGCCCTTGCCGGAGGTGTCGGCCCGCTCCATGTGCGGCTCGAGGTGGCCGACGGCGGCCTTCATCACCTCGGCGGACTGGAGGACGAACGGCAGCTGCATCTGCCCCGAGCCGAACAGCTCGCCGACGGTCTTCATGCCGTCGAGGAGGATGTCGTTGACGATCTCCAGGGCGGAGTGCCCGGTCAGGGCCTCGTCCAGGTCGGCGGTCAGACCGCCCCGCTCGCCGTCGACGATGCGGCGGCGCAACCGGTCGGGCAGCGGCAGCGCGGCCAGTTCGGCGGCGCGGGATGCCTTCACGGAGCGGCTGTCGACGCCCTCGAAGAGCTCCAGATAGCGCTGGAGCGGGTCGTAGTCCTCGCGGCGCCGGTCGTGCACCAGGTCGAGGGCGCACTCCAGCTGCTCCTGCGGGATACGGGAGATGGGCAGGATCCTGGAGGCGTGCACGATGGCCGAGTCGAGTCCGGCGGCCACGCACTCGTGCAGGAAGACCGAGTTGAGGACGGTACGGGCGGCCGGGTTGAGCCCGAAGCTGATGTTCGACAGCCCCAGGGTGGTCTGCACGTCCGGGTGGCGGCGCTTGAGCTCCCGTATCGCCTCGATGGTCTCGACGCCGTCGCGGCGGGTCTCCTCCTGTCCGGTGGCGATGGGGAAGGTCAGACAGTCGACGAGGATGTCGCTCTCGGCCATCCCCCACTCGCCGGTGAGGTCGGCGATGAGGCGCTCGGCCACGCGCAGCTTCCATTCGGCGGTGCGGGCCTGGCCCTCCTCGTCGATGGTGAGGGCGACCACGGCGGCACCGTGCTCGGCGACCAGCGGCATGATCCGCGCGAACCGGGAGTCGGGACCGTCCCCGTCCTCGTAGTTGACGGAGTTGACGACGGCCCGGCCGCCCAGCCTCTCCAACCCGGCTTCCAGTATGGCGGGTTCGGTGGAGTCGAGGACGACAGGAAGGGTGGAGGCGGTGGCGAGGCGGCCCGCGAGCTCCTTCATGTCGGCGACGCCGTCGCGTCCCACGTAGTCGACGCACAGGTCGAGCAGATGGGCGCCGTCGCGGATCTGGTCGCGGGCGATCTCCACGCAGGTGTCCCAGTCCTCGCGGACGAGGGCTTCACGGAAGGCCTTGGAGCCGTTTGCGTTGGTACGTTCGCCGATGGCCAGGTAGGAGGTGTCCTGCCGGAACGGCACGGAGGTGTAGAGGGAGGCGGCGGCCGGCTCGGGGCACGGGTCGCGCCGAGCCGGTTCGAGATCGCGTACGGCCTCGGCGACCCGGCGCAGATGCTCGGGCGTGGTGCCGCAGCAGCCGCCGACCAGGCTCAGGCCGTGCTCGGTGACGAACTGGCGGTGTGCTGCGGCGAGTTCCTCGGGGCTGAGCGGGTAGTGGGCGCCGTCCGCGGTGAGCACGGGCAGTCCCGCATTGGGCATCGCGGAGATGCCGGTGCGGGCGTGCCGGGACAGCTGGCGCAGGTGCTCGTTCATCTCGGCCGGGCCGGTGGCGCAGTTGAGGCCGATCAGGTCGATGCCTAGGGGTTCGAGGGCGGTGAGGGCGGCGCCGGTCTCGGAGCCGAGCAGCATGGTGCCGGTGGTCTCGACGGTGATCTGTACGAACAGCGGCAGGTCGGCTCCCGTCCTGCGCAGGGCGCGGCGGGCGCCGATCAGGGCGGCCTTGGTCTGCAGCAGGTCCTGGGTGGTCTCGACGAGCACGGCGTGCGCGCCGCCCGCGATCAGGCCCTCGGTCTGCTCCTGGTAGGCGTCGCGCAGATCCGCGTAGGGGGCGTGTCCGAGGGTGGGCAGCTTGGTGCCGGGGCCGACCGAGCCGAGCACCCAGCGGGGGCGTTCGGCGGTGCTGTGGCCGTCGGCGACCTCCCGGGCGAGCCGGGCGCCGGCCTCGGCGAGTTCGCGGATGCGGGAGGCGATGCCGTACTCGCCGAGGTTGGCGAGGTTGGCGCCGAAGGTGTTGGTCTCGACGCAGTCGACGCCCGCGGTGAAGTACGCGTCGTGGACCGAGCGCACGATGTCGGGGCGGGAGACGTTGAGGATCTCGTTGCAGCCCTCGTGGCCCTGGAAGTCGTCGAGCGTGGGCTCCCGGTCCTGGAGCATGGTGCCCATGGCGCCGTCGGCGACGACCACCCGGGTGGCCAGGGCGTTTCGCAACTGCTGTGCGGTCGCCGTGCGCTGGGTGCTCACAGGGCGGCCTCCAGGAACGGGGCGAGCGCGGCGGCGGCCGTCTCGCCGTAGCCCTCGGTCAGCCTCGCCGTCACGGTCGTGCGGTCGAGGCGGTACTCCT
>NZ_JBHYKH010000616.1:0-4797 GCF_042741275.1 Streptomyces sp. NPDC058964 | reverse complement strand
CGGGGTGGGGATCGGTCCTCGGGTTGTAGGAGCGCGAGTCGTTGTCCTGGCACCACCACGAGTTGTCGTGCACCGGCCGGTACGGTACGGCCGTACCGCTCGGTGCCGCCTCGATGCCGAACGCGAACGGCAGGTCGTACAGCCCGGTCGGTGTCGTGTTCGTGCCCTGTGTCCGGGACGCGCCCTCGACCAGCCCCTTCGCGCCGAAGCGGGCCGCCGCCGAACCGGCCTCCACCCACTGCCCGTCCCGCAGGTCCCACCAGGTCACCGTGCCCGACGTCGAGCCGGTGCCGGGTGCCTGAGCGGTGATCAGCTGGGTGCCGCCCCCGGTGTCCGCCATCAGGGCGGGCAGTGGGGGAGCGGCACCGGCCGGGGCGGCGCCGAGCAGGAGGAGGGACGCGGAGGCGAGGGCGACGAGGACACCGGGGCGCATGCCTCAGACGCTAGACGGCGGGAGCGGGAGCGGCAGCCCGGGTAGGCCATCCAGGCTGTACGCCACATGGTCCTTCTTCTGGAAGTACTGGCTCAGTGAGTCGTCGTCCTCGCGCGCGAAGCGCTTCCCGTGCAGATCCCGGTCCGTGTCGTACGTCATGAAGGGCACCGAGTACCCGCAGGTGTCCCGGACGAGTTCGGCGCGCACGACGATGACGGCGCGCAGCCCGTGCGGGGTGGGGTCGATGTCCGGGAAGTGGCCGAGCAGCTCCCCGAACCTGGGGTCGTCACGGAAGACGGGCTCCCCCCGCCCGTGCACCCGCACGATGTTCGGCGGGCCCTGGAAGGCGCACCACATCAGGGTGATCCGGCCGTTCTCGCGGAGGTGGGCGATCGTCTCCGCGTTGGAACCGGCGAAGTCGAGGTACGCCACGGTGTGTTCGTCGAGCACCGCGAAGGAGCCCTTGAGGCCCTTGGGGGAGAGGTTGACCGTGCCGTCGCCGGACAGAGGCGCGGTCGCGGTGAAGAAGAGGGGCTGTTCCTCGATGAACGTGCGGAGTCTGCCATCGATGCGCTCATAGGTCTTTCCCATGTCCACCGATTGTCGACGCAACTCTTTCGTTTGTCTAAGGAATTTCCGGGTCCGCCTGGGCCGCCCCGGTCGGCGCTCGCACGGGGCGGCCCTGGCGGCCCGTCACCTCACTTCGTGAGCGTGCAGGCGGCCAGGGAGTCCAGGCCGGTCGGCTTGGCCGCGGTACGCCCGATCGCCGTGGCGATGCGGTTGATGGTCGCCACGCGCTTGTCCTTGAGGGGGCCGAGGATGGCGTTGTTCACGAAGTTGGGGCCGCCCTGTCCGACGGTGTCGGCCAGGCGCTTGTTCGCTTCCTGGATCTGGGTCTGGAGCAGGGTGAGGTTGCGGGTGACCTCGGCCTGGGCGGCGGCGGGGATCGCGGGGAGCTTCGAGGTGACGTCCGGGCAGGTGATCGTGCCGGGGCTCGCGAGGGTGCGGGCGCTGGTGCCGCTGTCGCTCTTGGCGGGCGTCCCGGCGAGGGCCGAGCCTGCGATGACCGCGCCGGACAGGGCCACGGCGGCAGCGCCGCCGATGACCGCCACGCGACGCTTGTTGTACTTCGGAAGAGCCCTGGACATGCGGATGCCTCACTTGGGTCAGGAGTGGGTCTACAGACGCGACGCCGGCGTTCAGGGGTGAGTACGAGAAAGCGGTTTCATCTGTTCAGCCCTCCTTCAGGACTTTCTTCGGCAACCTCGGCGCCCCCGGGGAGACACCCCTTCCTGGCGGCGCGGCCGGATCGGGCCCGGATTGACGAATCATGCAGAGTTCTGCATACTCATGCATGACAGCGGTTGGAGTGTGAGGAGAAAGCCCGTGACCGAGCGCGTCGTACTCGCCTACTCGGGCGGCCTGGACACCTCCGTCGCCATCGGCTGGATCGCCGAGGAGACGGGCGCCGAGGTCATCGCCGTCGCGGTGGACGTCGGCCAGGGCGGAGAGGACTTGGACGTCATCCGCAAGCGCGCCCTGGCCTGCGGTGCCGTCGAGGCCGAGGTCGCCGACGCCAAGGACGAGTTCGCCGACGATTACTGCCTTCCGGCCATCAAGGCCAACGCCCTGTACATGGACCGCTATCCGCTGGTCTCCGCCCTCTCCCGGCCGGCGATCGTCAGGCACCTCGTCGCGGCCGCCGAGAAGCACGGCGCCACCACCGTCGCCCACGGCTGCACCGGCAAGGGCAACGACCAGGTCCGCTTCGAGGCCGGCATCGTCGCCCTCGCCCCCGACCTGAAGTGCATCGCCCCGGTCCGCGACTACGCGATGACCCGTGACAAGGCGATCGCCTTCTGCGAGGAGAAGCGGCTCCCGATCGCCACCACCAAGAAGTCCCCGTACTCCATCGACCAGAACGTCTTCGGACGCGCGGTCGAGACGGGCTTCCTGGAGGACATCTGGAACGCCCCGATCGAGGACATCTACGAATACACCTCCAACCCGGCCGAGCCCCGCCCGGCCGACGAGGTGATCATCACCTTCAGGCAGGGTGTCCCGGTCGCCGTCGACGGCCAGGCCGTCACCGTCCTGCAGGCCATTCAGCAGCTCAACGAGCGCGCCGGCGCCCGGGGCGTCGGCCGGATCGACATGGTCGAGGACCGTCTCGTCGGCATCAAGTCCCGCGAGGTGTACGAGGCCCCGGGCGCGATCGCCCTGATCACCGCCCACCAGGAGCTGGAGAGCGTCACCGTCGAGCGCGAACTCGCCCGCTACAAGCGGCAGGTGGAGCAGCGCTGGGGCGAACTCGTCTACGACGGCCAGTGGTTCTCCCCGCTCAAGCGTGCCCTGGACGGCTTCATCGACGAGGCCAACCAGCACGTCAACGGCGACATCCGGATGACCCTGCACGGCGGCCGCGCCGTCGTCAGCGGCCGGCGCTCGGAGACGTCGCTGTACGACTTCAACCTGGCCACCTACGACACGGGCGACACATTCGACCAGGCGGCGGCCAAGGGCTTCATCGACATCTACAGCCTGGCGTCGAAGATCGCCGCCAAGCGGGACCTGGCCTGACCACCTCGTACGGGTTCACCTCACACACGTCAGCCTGACAACCGCCTCCTCGCCTGGCAGGGTCGGGAGGCGGTCGTACACAGCCATCTTCCGAGGAGCAACGCAAGTGAGCAGCAACAGCGGTGACGTCCGGCTCTGGGGCGGGCGTTTCGCCGACGGTCCCGCCGAGGCCCTGGCGAAGCTGTCCGCGTCCGTCCACTTCGACTGGCGGCTCGCGCCCTACGACATCGCCGGTTCGCGTGCCCACGCGCGCGTGCTGCACAAGGCGGGGCTCCTCACGGAGGACGAGCTGACCCGGATGCTCGCCGGACTCGACCGGCTCGAGGCGGACGTGACCGACGGCTCCTTCGTCGGCACCATCGCCGACGAGGACGTGCACACGGCCCTGGAGCGCGGCCTCCTGGAGCGTCTCGGCCCCGACCTCGGCGGCAAGCTCCGCGCGGGCCGCTCCCGCAACGACCAGGTCGCCACCCTCTTCCGTATGTACCTGCGCGACCACGCCCGGATCATCGGCGGTCTGATCGCCGAGCTCCAGGACGCCCTGATCGGCCTGGCGGAGGCCCACCCGGACGTGGCCATGCCCGGCCGCACCCACCTCCAGCACGCCCAGCCGGTCCTCTTCGCCCATCACGTCCTCGCGCACGTGCAATCCCTGTCCCGGGACGCGGAGCGGCTGCGCCAGTGGGACGAGCGCACGGCCGTCTCGCCCTACGGCTCGGGCGCGCTCGCGGGCTCCTCCCTCGGCCTGGACCCGGAGGCGGTCGCCAAGGACCTCGGGTTCGAGCACGGCAGCGTCGGCAACTCCATCGACGGCACGGCCTCCCGCGACTTCGCTGCCGAGTTCGCCTTCATCACCGCCATGATCGGTGTCAACCTCTCCCGGATCGCCGAGGAGATCATCATCTGGAACACGAAGGAGTTCTCCTTCGTGACCCTGCACGACGCCTTCTCCACCGGCTCGTCGATCATGCCGCAGAAGAAGAACCCGGACATCGCCGAGCTGGCGCGCGGCAAGTCCGGCCGTCTGATCGGCAACCTGACGGGTCTCATGGCCACCCTCAAGGCCCTTCCCCTCGCCTACAACCGCGACCTCCAGGAGGACAAGGAGCCGGTCTTCGACTCCTGCGACCAGCTGGAGGTGCTGCTCCCGGCCTTCACCGGGATGATCGCCACGCTCACGGTCAACCG
Source organism: Streptomyces sp. NPDC058964 (assembly GCF_042741275.1). Classification (NCBI taxonomy): domain Bacteria; kingdom Bacillati; phylum Actinomycetota; class Actinomycetes; order Kitasatosporales; family Streptomycetaceae; genus Streptomyces; species Streptomyces sp. NPDC058964. The sequence continues at coordinate 596 of NZ_JBHYKH010000616.1, read as the reverse complement.
CGAGCGCATGGAGGAGCTGGCCCCGGCCGGCTTCTCCCTCGCCACCGACATCGCGGAGTGGCTGGTCAAGCAGGGCGTGCCGTTCCGCGTCGCGCACGAGGTGGCCGGCGAGTGCGTGAAGGTGGCCGAGGCCGAGGACAAGGAACTGGACGAGCTGACGGACGAGCAGTTCGCGAAGATCAGCGCCCACCTCACTCCCGAGGTCCGCTCCGTCCTCAACGTCCACGGCGCGCTGGCCTCCCGCGACGGCCGCGGCGGCACCGCACCGAGCGCGGTCGCCGTCCAGCTCGCCGAGGTCAAGGCGGACGTGGCCGCACAGCGCACGTGGGCCGAGGCCGGCAAGTGAGCGACTTCGCCCACTCCTCCTGAACGTCCGAGCCCGGCGCTGCCCTGAGAGAACCGGGCAGCGCCGGGCGAGCGCGCGGGCAAGGGGGATCGTGGGGCTGGTGCGCACGGCGGTCCGGGCCGTCGAGCTTCGGCGGCGTCGAGGCCTGGACCGCCCCCCAAGGTCCCCGGGACGCTGTGCCCACCCCGTCACCGGTCGACAGGCACCCCCGCCGGGAGTGCGGCGTGTCGCTCGGGGGGCTGGCGCGCCG
>NZ_JBHYKH010000615.1:0-4804 GCF_042741275.1 Streptomyces sp. NPDC058964 | reverse complement strand
GGACGCCCCTTACACATCGCGCACTACAGGTCAGCTGCAGCCGCTCGTCGAGCCGCAGCCCTCGCAGATGTAGCAGGAACCGGCCCGCTGCATCTTCGTGCCGCAGGAGAAGCACAGCGGGGCGTCGGCCTGGATGCCCAGCTGCATCTCCACCAGCTCGGCACTGGTGTGGGCCTGCTTCGGAGCGGGCTTGGCGACCTCGGCCTCGGCCTTCGGCGTGGCGACGGCCTTCAGCTCCTGGGCGCGCGGTGCCGACTGGGCCAGGCCCTCGACGTCGACCTCGTCCTCGGTGGGCTCGTACGAACCGGTCTCCAGGTGGCGCTGACGCTCCTCGGCGGAGTGGATGCCGAGCGCGGAGCGCGTCTCGAAGGGCAGGAAGTCCAGCGCCAGGCGGCGGAAGATGTAGTCGACGATCGACTGCGCCATCCGCACGTCCGGGTCGTCCGTCATGCCGGCCGGCTCGAAGCGCATGTTGGTGAACTTCGAGACGTACGTCTCCAGCGGCACGCCGTACTGGAGACCGACGGAGACGGCGATGGAGAAGGCGTCCATCATGCCCGCGAGGGTCGAGCCCTGCTTGGACATCTTCAGGAAGACCTCGCCCAGACCGTCGTCCGGATAGGAGTTGGCCGTCATGTAGCCCTCGGCGCCGCCGACCGTGAAGGAGGTGGTGATGCCGGGACGGCCCTTCGGGAGGCGCTTGCGGACCGGGCGGTACTCGACGACCTTCTCGACCTTGGCGGGGGCCTCCTCGGCCTTCGCCTCCGTCTTCTTGTCGTCGTCCTTCTTCTTGGCCGAGAGCGGCTGGCCGACCTTGCAGTTGTCGCGGTAGATCGCGAGCGCCTTGACGCCCATCTTCCAGGCCTCGAAGTAGACCTCCTCGACGTCCTCGACGGTGGCGGTCTCGGGGAGGTTGACCGTCTTGGAGAGGGCGCCGGAGATCCACGGCTGGATCGCGGCCATCATGCGGACGTGGCCCATCGCGGAGATGGAGCGCTCGCCCATGGCGCAGTCGAAGACCTCGTAGTGCTCGAGCTTGAGGCCGGGCGCGTCGATCACATTGCCGTGCTCGGCGATGTGGGCGACGATCGCCTCGATCTGCTCCTCCTGGTAGCCCAGGCGGCGCAGGGCCTGCGGAACGGTGCCGTTGACGATCTGCATCGAGCCGCCGCCGACCAGCTTCTTGAACTTGACCAGGGCGAGGTCGGGCTCCAGGCCGGTGGTGTCGCAGGACATCGCGAGACCGATGGTGCCGGTCGGGGCGATCACGGACGCCTGGGAGTTACGGAAACCGTTCTGCTCACCGAGGCGGGTCACGTCCTGCCAGGCCTCTGTGGCGGCGGCCCAGATCGGCGTGTCCAGGTCGTCCATACGGACGGCCTTGCCGTTGGCGTCGGCGTGCTGCTTCATGACGCGCTTGTGGGCGTCGGCGTTGCGGGCGTAGCCGTCGTAAGCGCCGACGACCGCGGCGAGTTCGGCCGAGCGCTTGTACGAGGTGCCGGTCATCAGCGAGGTGATGGCACCGGCGAGGGCACGGCCACCGTCGGAGTCGTACGCGTGGCCGGTCGCCATCAGCAGGGCGCCGAGGTTGGCGTAGCCGATGCCGAGCTGGCGGAACGCGCGCGTGTTCTCACCGATCTTCTGCGTCGGGAAGTCCGCGAAGCAGATGGAGATGTCCATCGCGGTGATGACGAGCTCGACGACCTTGGCGAAGCGCTCGACGTCGAAGGACTGGGTGCCCTTGCCGTCGTCCTTCAGGAACTTCATCAGGTTCAGCGAGGCGAGGTTGCAGGACGTGTTGTCCAGGTGCATGTACTCGCTGCACGGGTTCGAGCCGTTGATACGGCCGGACTCCGGGCACGTGTGCCAGTGGTTGATCGTGTCGTCGTACTGGATGCCCGGGTCGGCGCAGGCCCAGGCGGCCTCGGCCATCTTGCGGAAGAGGGCCTTGGCGTCGACCTCCTCGATCACCTCGCCGGTCATCCGCGCGCGGAGGCCGAACTTGCCGCCCTGCTCGACCGCCTTCATGAACTCGTCGTTCACACGGACCGAGTTGTTGGCGTTCTGGTACTGGACGGACGTGATGTCGTCGCCGCCCAGGTCCATGTCGAAGCCCGCGTCGCGGAGGGCGCGGATCTTCTCCTCCTCCTTGACCTTGGTCTCGATGAAGTCCTCGATGTCGGGGTGGTCGACGTCGAGGATGACCATCTTGGCGGCACGGCGGGTGGCGCCACCGGACTTGATCGTTCCGGCGGAGGCGTCGGCGCCACGCATGAAGGAGACGGGACCGGAGGCGTTGCCGCCGGAGGAGAGCAGCTCCTTGGAGGAGCGGATGCGGGAGAGGTTCAGGCCGGCGCCGGAGCCGCCCTTGAAGATCATGCCCTCTTCCTTGTACCAGTCGAGGATCGACTCCATGGAGTCGTCGACGGCCAGGATGAAGCAGGCGGAGACCTGCTGGGGCTGCGGGGTGCCCACGTTGAACCACACGGGGCTGTTGAAGCTGAAGATCTGGTGCAGGAGGGCGTACGCCAGCTCGTGCTCGAAGATCTCGGCGTCGGCGGGCGAGGAGAAGTACTTGTAGTCCTCACCGGCCTTCCGGTACGTCTTCACGATGCGGTCGATCAGCTGCCTGAGGCTGACCTCGCGCTGCGGGGTGCCGACGGCACCGCGGAAGTACTTGCTGGTGACGATGTTGACCGCGTTCACCGACCAGAAGTCGGGGAACTCGACGCCACGCTGCTCGAAATTGACCGAGCCGTCGCGCCAGTTGGTCATGACGACGTCACGGCGCTCCCAGTTCACCTCGTCGTACGGGTGTACGCCGGGGGTGGTGTGGATGCGCTCGATACGCAGCCCCTTGCTGGCCTTGGCGCCCTTGGATCGGGAACCTCGTGCCGGACCGCTCGCCGTCTCTGTCATGCCGCCTCCCTGTACGGGCTAAAACGCCCTGAAGTGCCCCGATGTTCCCGTGGCACGGTGTGCTGTCTTGTGTCGCGGGCACCCTCACGATGCCGCCCGCAACAGGTCTCTTCGATCGCCGCCGTCCGGCCGGATCCGGGGTCTCCGCCCGACTCCGGCCCGCCGGTCAGTCGGCGGCGTGGGCGGGCACGCGAACCTGACCGGTCCCGCCGAGCCCGCGCCCGTCTTCCTGACTCCCCGCATCCACGTCTTCGTCGTCCGCGGCGGGGCCTCGCGTGGACTCCCTGAGTTCCGCGATGGCGGCCTCGAAGTCCTCGAGCGAGTCGAACGCCCGGTAGACGGAGGCGAATCGCAGATAGGCGACGAGGTCGAGCTCCTGCAACGGGCCGAGTATGGCCAGTCCCACGTCGTGGGTGGTCAGCTCGGCACTCCCGGTGGCCCGCACCGCCTCCTCGACCCGCTGGCCGAGCTGGGCGAGGGCGTCCTCCGTGACAGGCCGTCCCTGGCATGCCTTGCGCACGCCGTTGATGACCTTGGTACGGCTGAAAGGCTCGGTTACCCCGGACCGCTTGACCACCATGAGCGAGCACGTCTCCACGGTCGTGAAACGACGGGAGCAGTCAGGACACTGGCGGCGCCTGCGGATCGACGTGCCGTCGTCGGTCGTACGACTGTCGACCACGCGGCTGTCGGGGTGCCTGCAGAAGGGGCAGTGCATGATCTCCAACCCTCCTCACAGCAGACTGAACAGCCCCGGGAGACCTCCTGGGCCCCACGGAGCAGCCCCAAGCATAGGCGATCGCAGAGGCATCGAAGACCCGGGGGACCACAACTTGTGGGCCGCTGTAGCAATCCAACCACTAGATGTGGGGATTGGCTGATACACCGACCGTGCACGCGTGTCGCGCGGGCGCGGATCCGCACGTCACGGCGGTGCAGCCCCTGACGGAACACGCGCGCGCACGTGCGTACCCCTGTGGCGCTTACGGAGATACCGTGGGCGCGGCACGGAGGACACGCGGGACTCCGGCACAGAAGGGCACGGGTTCCCGGTCGACGGGGGTCCCGATGGCAGACTTGGGATGCACCCACGAGGTCGCCATCCCGGCGGTGAAGAGTACAACAATGGACTCGTTTGTCCGCCAGGTGCTGCGTTGGCCATACACCTAGGCACGTGATCGCGTCAGGTGAATCGCGGTTTTTCACTCGAACGTGTGTTTGGCGCAACCTTTCGAAAGCAACTACCGTTGTCCAGCAGGGAGACCATCGAGAGGGGCCGACGTGACCACCACCGCAGACAGTGCCACCATCACTGCCCAGGACCGCTCCCAGGGCCGACTCGACCCGGTGCACGCGATGAACGAAGCCACGAATCCCGAGGGGCACAAGCGCTCCCTGCCGGGCCGACCTCCAGGCATCCGGGCGGACAGCTCGGGGCTCACCGACCGACAGCGCCGGGTCATCGAAGTCATCAGGGACTCCGTGCAGCGGCGCGGTTACCCGCCGTCGATGCGGGAGATCGGGCAGGCCGTCGGCCTCTCCAGCACCTCCTCGGTGGCGCACCAACTGATGGCACTCGAGCGCAAGGGCTTCCTGCGCCGCGACCCACACCGTCCGCGCGCGTACGAGGTGCGCGGCTCCGACCAGGCGGTGACGGTGCAGCCGACGGACACCGCCGGCAAGCCCGCCGCTTCCTACGTCCCGCTTGTCGGCCGAATCGCCGCCGGTGGCCCGATCCTCGCCGAGGAGTCGGTCGAGGACGTCTTCCCCCTCCCCCGGCAGCTGGTCGGTGACGGCGAGCTCTTCGTCCTGAAGGTCGTCGGCGACTCCATGATCGAGGCCGCCATCTGCGACGGCGACTGGGTCACCGTCCGCCGCCAGCCGG
>NZ_JBHYKH010000614.1:0-4808 GCF_042741275.1 Streptomyces sp. NPDC058964 | reverse complement strand
TCGTGCCCATCGCACCGTCCGCCACCACCACACGGGTGGCGAGGGCCTCTCTGAGGGTTTCCGAAGCGGTCACGAGCTGTCGCCGCCCTCGCGGGTGACGGCCACCAGGTGGGGCGCGATCTCCTCGGCGGCGTCCGTGCCGTACGCGGCCGTGAGGTTGGCGAGGAGGCGGTCGGCCGCGGCGTCGTACGACTGGGAGCCGACGGTGCGGATCACCTCGGCCGCGACCGAGCAGCCGAGCCGTATCGAGGCCGTCCGGGTCAGGCCCCGGGCGGTGGCGGCGAGAAAGCCGGCTCGGAACGCGTCGCCGACGCCGGTCGGGTCGGTGATCTCGCGCACCGGTGCCGCCGGTACGGTCACGGCGGGCTCGCCCGCGCGCTCGATGCGGACGCCGTCCGCGCCGAGGGTGGTCACCCAGGAACCGACCCGGTCGAGGTTCTGCCCACTGGTCCAGCCGGTGCGCTCCCGGACCAGGGCGGCCTCGTACGCGTTGGTGAACAGGCGTCCGGCGCCGTCGACGAGGCCGCGCACCGCGTCCGGTTCGAGACGGGCGAGCTGCTGGGAGGGGTCGGCGGCGAACGGGATGCCGAGCCGCCGGCTCTCCTCGGTGTGCCGCACCATCGCCTCGGGGTCGTTAGGCGAGATCAGCACGAGGTCGAGGCCGCCGAACCGTTCGGCGACGGGCGCGAGGCTCAGGGTGCGGGCCTCGGCCATGGCGCCGGCGTAGAAGGTGGCGATCTGGTTCTGCGCCCGGTCGGTGGTGCACACGAAGCGGGCGGTCTGCGCCGTGTGCGAGACATGCACGGAGTCGGTGTCCACGCCGTGCTCCTTCAGGTGGACCTGGTAGTCGGCGAAGTCCGGGCCCACGGCGCCGACCAGGACCGGGGACAACCCCAACTGTCCCAGCCCGTAGGCGATGTTGGCTGCCGCGCCGCCGCGTCGGACCTCCAGGGCGTCGGCGAGGAAGGACAGCGAGACGTTCGACAGCTCACCGGGCACCAGGTGGTCGGTGAAGCAGCCGGGGAACGTCATCAGATGGTCGGTGGCGATGGAACCGGTGACGGCGATCCGCATGACCCGGCCCCGTTCAGCCCGTCGCGGCTTGGCGGAGCTTGTCCGCCCGGTCGGTGGTTTCCCAGGTGAAGTCGGCTCCGGTGCGCCCGAAGTGGCCGTACGCGGCGGTCTGCGCGTAGCGCGGGCGCAGCAGGTCGAGGTCCCGCACGATCGCGGCCGGGCGCAGGTCGAAGACGTCGGTGACGGCTTGCTGGATCCGGTCCACGGGTACGGTCTCGGTGCCGAACGTCTCGATGAACAGGCCGACCGGGGCCGCCTTGCCGATGGCGTAGGCGACCTGCGCCTCGCAGCGCCGGGCGAGCCCCGCGGCGACCACGTTCTTGGCGACCCAGCGCATCGCGTACGCCCCGCTGCGGTCCACCTTGGACGGGTCCTTGCCGGAGAACGCGCCGCCGCCGTGGCGGGACATGCCGCCGTAGGTGTCGACGATGATCTTCCGTCCGGTCAGGCCGGCATCGCCCATCGGGCCACCGATCTCGAACCGTCCGGTGGGGTTCACCAGGAGCCGGTGCCCGGTCGTGTCGAGGTCGAGGCCGTCCAGCGCCGGTGCGACGACGTGGTCGCGCAGGTCGGGCACGAGCAGCGAGTCGAGGCTGATGTCGGGGGCGTGCTGCGAGGAGACCACGACCGTGTCCAGGCGCACCGGGCGGTCGCCCTCGTACTCGATGGTGACCTGCGTCTTGCCGTCCGGACGCAGATAGGGCAGCGGGCCCTCCTTGCGGACCTCGGCGAGGCGGCGCGCGAGGCGGTGCGCGAGGGCGATCGGCAGCGGCATCAGCTCGGGGGTGTCGTCGCAGGCGTAGCCGAACATCAGGCCCTGGTCGCCGGCGCCCTGCCGGTCGAGTTCGTCCCCCTCGGAGGCGCCCTCGACCCGGGTCTCGTACGCGTCGTCCACGCCCTGGGCGATGTCGGGCGACTGGGCGCCGATGGAGACCGAGACGCCGCACGAGGCGCCGTCGAATCCCTTGGCCGACGAGTCGTAGCCGATACCGAGAATCGTCTCGCGGACCAGCGTCGGAATGTCGGCGTACGCGGAGGTGGTGACTTCGCCCGCGATGTGCACCTGGCCGGTCGTGATCAGGGTTTCCACGGCCACGCGAGCCGTCGGGTCCTGGGCGAGAAGTGCGTCGAGAATGGTGTCACTGATTTGGTCGGCGATTTTGTCGGGATGGCCCTCGGTCACCGACTCCGAGGTGAACAGTCGACGGGACACGCTTTCCTCCAGCAGTTCCTCGATCCGGAACTGGCCTAGGTCCGGGAATTGTTGTCGAAAGAGCGTGCGTGGGAATGCTTGGGGACGGCTAAAGTGTCCGGTTGTCCGCCTCGGTTCTTCGCTTTAGCGCCCCGCAAGGGGCGGCTGACTGAATAGCGGGTAGAAAGGAGCTTTCCATGACCCGCTACCTCATCAGCTTCCTACCTTGGATCGCCTACGCCGCCATCGCGACGAGCGACGAGTGGCGCAGTGGCGCGGAGTGGGGACTGGGGATCGCCGCGTTCGTGATCTTCCAGGGACGGCGATCGGGCAAGCACTTGGACGAGATGGTGATCGAAGTGAGTGCCCTCGTGTTCTTCGCGGGCATCACCTGGCTCTCGTACAAGCAGCCCGATTCCGGCCTCATCCCCTACGGCCCTGCCCTGGTCGACGCGTGGCTCGCCGTCACGGCGTTCGGTTCGCTGCTCATCGGGCGGCCGTTCACGCTGGGACTGGCACGCAAGATCGCGCCGGAGCACGTGTGGAAGACCAAGGCGTTCTTCCGGACCAACGCGACGATCACCACCGTGTGGGGGGTGTCCTTCCTCGTCGCGGCCGGTGCGCTGGCCGTGCTGATCAAGGCCGATCCGCACGCCACGACCGCGGCGATCGTCATCAAGGTCGTCACCTTCGTCGTCCCCGTTCTGTTCACCATGCGCTATCCGGCCATCGCCGCGCAGAAGGCTCGGCAGGCCGCGGTTCACTGACGTGGACCAGCGCAGTCATTGAGCGCCGTTGCCCCTGAGAATCGGGAGCAGCGGCGCTCGTTGGCGTGCGCCGGCCTGGGCCGTATGGGACGGTCGGCCCAGGCCGGTCGGTGCACGCCGGTCAGCTCACCCCGCAGGGGGCTCCGCCCCCCGGGCCCCCGGGCCTTCGCCCACCCGCCACCCGACTCGCTCGGCCGGGAGGCGAGGCATGGGCGGGCGCCGCTGCCCCATTCCGGAGCGGGCAGCGGCGCCTCGGGGGTCTTCTCGCTATGGCGCCGACCAGGCGCCCGGCAGGCGGTGGGTGCCCTGGACCCAGCCGGCGGCCGGGGGGCGCGGGGACGCCTCCGGTTCGGTTCCGCGGAGAAGGGCCAGCAGGACGACCGTGACGGCGGCGAGTTGCTCCGGGTCGGGCTCGCCCCGTACGACACGGATCGGGTGGTCCCCGGCGGCGCTCATACCGGCTGGTTCCCGTGTTTGCGGGGCGGCATCGTGGCGTGCTTGGCGCGCAGCATCGCCAGCGAGCGGATCAGGACGGCCCTGGTATCCGCCGGATCGATGACGTCGTCCACCAGCCCGCGTTCGGCCGCGTAGTAGGGGTGCATGAGTTCCTCCTGGTACTGCTGGATGCGCTGGGCGCGCGCCGCCTCGGGGTCCGGCGCGGCGGCGATCTCCCGGCGGAAGACGACGTTCGCGGCGCCCTCCGCACCCATCACCGCGATCTCGTTGGTGGGCCAGGCGAAGGTGAGGTCGGCGCCGATGGACTGCGAGTCCATGACGATGTACGCGCCGCCGTACGCCTTGCGCAGGATCACCGATATGCGGGGGACGCTCGCGTTGCAGTACGAGTAGAGGAGCTTGGCGCCGTGGCGGATCACCCCGCCGTGCTCCTGCTCCCGGCCCGGCAGGAAGCCCGGCACGTCGACGAGCGTGACGAGCGGGATGCTGAAGGCGTCGCAGGACTGCACGAACCGGGCTGCCTTTTCACTGGCGCTGATGTCCAGGACACCGGCGAAGGAGGCCGGCTGGTTGGCCACGACACCGACGACCTGGCCGTCGAGCCGGGCCAGCGCGCAGATGATGTTGGTGGCCCAGCCCGCGTGCACCTCGAAGATCTCACCGTCGTCGACGATCTCCTCGATCACGGGACGCATGTCGTAGGAGCGTCCGGGGTCGCCGGGCACCAGGTCGAGGAGCGCCTCACCGCGCCGGGTCGGGGAGTCGTCGGGCCGGACGGCGGGCGGCAGTTCACGGTTGTTCTGCGGCAGCATCGACAGCAGGTAGCGCACCTCCGCGAGGCACTCCGCCTCGTCCTCGTACGCGAAGTGCGCGGCCCCCGAGACGGTGGCGTGCACGTCGGCGCCGCCGAGCTGGTCGTGGCTGATCTGCTCGCCGGTGACGGCCTGTACGACGTCCGGGCCGGTGATGTACATCTGCGACGTGCCGCGGACCATGAAGACGTAGTCGGTGAGCGCCGGTGAGTAGGCGGCGCCGCCCGCGCAGGGCCCCAGCATCACGCTGATCTGCGGGATGACCCCGGAGGCGGCCACGTTGCGGCGGAAGATGCCGCCGTAGCCGGCGAGCGCGGTGACGCCCTCCTGGATGCGGGCGCCGGCGCCGTCGCTGAGGGCGACCAGGGGCGCGCCCGCGGCGAGCGCCAGGTCCATCACCTTGTGGATCTTGGAGGCGTGCGCCTCGCCGAGCGAGCCGCCGAAGATGCGGAAGTCATGGGCGTAGACGAAGACCGTGCGGCCCTCCACCGTGCCCCAGCCGGTCAC
>NZ_JBHYKH010000613.1:0-4828 GCF_042741275.1 Streptomyces sp. NPDC058964 | reverse complement strand
GGGTGGGCGGGGCCCCCCGCGGGGGGGCGGGCGGGGGGCGCGCCCCCCCCCCCGCCCGGGGTTCAGCCGTCGAGCCGCTCGATCGTCGCGTTGGACGGCCCGCGCGTGACCCGGAGTCCGCGGGCCACGTCCTCCGCCGCGCCCAGGACCCGTACCGCGTTCTGCCAGGTCAGCTTGGCGAGGTCGGGCCTGGACCAGCCGCGGTCCAGGAGTTCGGCGATGAGGTTGGGATAGCCGGAGACGTCGTTGAGGCCGTCCGGGGTGAAGGCCGTGCCGTCGTAGTCGCCGCCGATGCCGAGGTGGTCGATGCCGGCGACCTCGCGCATGTGGTCGAGGTGGTCGGCGACGGTCGACACCGTGGCGATCGGGCGGGGGGTGTTCTCCTCGAAGGCACGGTGCACCTTCATGGCCTCGGCGGTGGTGTCGAGGTGGTGGAAGCCGTGCGCGCGCATGTTCTCGTCCGCCGCGGCCGTCCAGTCGACCGCCGCCTGGAGCACGAACTTCGGTACGAACGTCACCATCGCGACGCCGCCGTTCGCCGGCAGGCGCTCCAGCACGTCGTCCGGGATGTTGCGCGGGTGGTCGCAGACGGCGCGGGCCGAGGAGTGGGAGAAGATCACCGGCGCGGACGTGGTGTCCAGCGCGGCCCGCATGGTCGTCGCCGCCACGTGGGAGAGGTCGACGAGCATGCCGAGGCGGTTCATCTCCCGCACGACCTCGCGGCCGAAGGCCGACAGACCGCCGACGTTCGGCTTGTCCGTCGCCGAGTCCGCCCAGTCGTTGTTGTCGTTGTGGGTGAGGGTCATGTAGCGGACGCCGAGTCCGTACAGACCGCGCAGCGTGCCCAGGGAGTTGGCGATCGAGTGGCCGCCCTCGGCGCCCATGAGGGAGGCGATACGGCCCTCACCGCGCGCGGTCTCCATGTCGGCCGCGGTCAGCGCGGTCGCCAGGTCCTTCGGGTGGCGGGCGATCAACTGCCGTACGCAGTCGATCTGCTCCAGCGTCGCCGTCACCGCGCCGGGCAGGTCCGAGCGCACGTACACCGACCAGTACTGCGCGCCGACCCCGCCCTCGCGCAGCCGCGGGATGTCGGTGTGCAGATGGGCGTTCTGCGGGGCGGCGATGTCGCGGGCGCCGAGGTCGTAGCGGACCTGTTCGCGCAGCGCCCAGGGGAGGTCGTTGTGGCCGTCGACGACGGGGAACTCGCGCAGGAGTTCCCGGGCTTCCTCCGGTGAAGCCATCCGCGTCACTTCCCCGAGCCGAAGCCGAAGCCGCTCGAACCCTCGACCTTGGCGCGCAGCCGCTTGCCCTTCTCGGTGGCCTGGTCGTTCAGCTCCTGCTGGAACTCCCTCATGCGGCCGAGCAGTTCCTCGTCGTGGGTGGCGAGGATGCGGGCGGCGAGGAGACCGGCGTTGCGGGCACCGCCCACGGAGACCGTGGCGACGGGGACTCCGGCCGGCATCTGCACGATCGACATCAGCGAGTCCATGCCGTCGAGGTACTTCAGCGGGACCGGGACGCCGATCACCGGCAGCGGGGTGACCGAGGCGAGCATGCCGGGCAGGTGGGCGGCGCCGCCCGCGCCCGCGATGATCACCTTCAGGCCGCGGTCCGCCGCGTTCTCGCCGTACGCGATCATCTCGCGCGGCATGCGGTGCGCGGAGACGACGTCGACCTCGTACGCGATCTCGAACTCGTCGAGGGCCTGCGCGGCGGCCTCCATGACGGGCCAGTCGGAGTCCGACCCCATGACGATGCCTACAACGGGGCTCATTCGGTGATCGTGCCTCTCAGGTAGCCGGCAGCGTGACGGGCGCGCTCCAGCACGTCGTCCAGGTCGTCGCCGTAGGTGTTGACGTGCCCGACCTTGCGGCCGGGCTTCACGTCCTTGCCGTACATGTGGATCTTGAGCTGGGGGTCGCGGGCCATGCAGTGCAGGTACGCGGAGTACATGTCCGGGTAGTCGCCGCCGAGGACGTTGACCATGACGGTCCACTTGGCGCGCGGCCGGGGGTCGCCGAGGGGCAGGTCGAGCACGGCCCGCACGTGGTTGGCGAACTGGCTGGTGGCCGCGCCGTCCTGGGTCCAGTGGCCCGAGTTGTGCGGGCGCATCGCCAGCTCGTTGACCAGGATGCGGCCGTCGCGGGTCTGGAACAGCTCCACGGCGAGGTGGCCGACGACGCCGAGTTCCTTGGCGATGGTCAGGGCCATCTCCTCGGCCTTCAGCGCGAGGGCCTCGTCGAGGCCGGGTGCCGGGGCGATCACGGTGTCGCAGACTCCGTTGACCTGCTGGGACTCGACGACCGGGTACGCGACGGCCTGGCCGTGCGGCGACCGTACGACGTTGGCGGCGAGCTCGCGGACGTAGTCGACCTTCTCCTCGGCGAGGACGGGGACGCCGGCCCGGAACGGGTCGGCCGCCTCCTCGGCGGACTCCACGACCCACACGCCCTTGCCGTCGTAGCCGCCGCGGACGGTCTTGAGGACGACGGGGAAGCCGTCCCCCTCCGCCGCGAAGCGGACCACGTCCTCGGGGTCGCTCACGATCCTGTGCCGTGGGCACGGCACGCCGATCGCGTCGAGCCTCGCGCGCATCACGCCCTTGTCCTGGGCGTGCACGAGCGCGTCGGGGCCGGGGCGCACGGGGATGCCGTCCGCCTCCAGGGCCCGCAGATGCTCGGTGGGTACGTGTTCGTGATCGAAGGTGATCACATCGCAGCCCCGCGCGAACGCACGCAGCGTGTCCAGGTCGCGGTAGTCGCCTATGACGACGTCGCTCACGACCTGTGCCGCGGAATCCTGAGGGGTGTCACTGAGGAGCTTGAACCTGATGCCCAGCGGGATGCCCGCCTCGTGTGTCATACGAGCGAGCTGGCCACCGCCGACCATGCCGACTACCGGGAACGTCACGTGCCTAGGGTATCGGCCGAGCCGCGGGCACCGGATTCCCGTGCCTCTTACCCGGTACTTTCCGGGTTCTTTCCGACTGGCGCACCCGTCCCCAGGAAAGTCCGAAGGGGGGTGGTTAGCATGGCTGGGTTGACGAAACCCAACGGACGGGGGCTTGCACAGCCATGGAACATGGTTCCTCGGGGCTGCGACGACTCGTACGCGAGGTCGCCAAGTTCGGTGCCGTCGGCGGCGCCGGGCTGCTTGTCAACCTCGGCGTGTTCAACCTGGTACGGCACGTCACCGACCTGCCGGTCGTCCGGGCGAGCGTGATCGCGACCGTCGTCGCGATCATCTTCAATTACATCGGGTTCCGTTACTGGACGTACCGGGACCGTGACAAGGGCGGCCGCACCAAGGAACTCAGCCTGTTCCTGCTGTTCAGCGTGGTCGGTCTGGTGATCGAGAACGGCGTGCTGTACGCGGCGACCTACGGCTTCGGCTGGGACAGCCCGCTGCAGAGCAACGTCTTCAAGTTCCTCGGCATCGGCGTCGCGACGCTCTTCCGCTTCTGGTCCTATCGGACCTGGGTCTTCAAGACACTCCCGGCCCGTGAGGCCGTCGCCAGCGCGGAGTCGTTCCTGGCGGAGGAGCCCCCCGCCCGGCGCGCCCGGCAGCGGGCCTGACCGGCGGACCACCGCCCGGCGTTCCCCGCCCGGTTCCCCCGGCACGACCGCACCTCGAGCAGCGCCCGCCAGCGGGCCGCGCCCTGCCGTACGGCGGCCCGGCCACCGCACGGCAGCCACAAACGGGCGCCACCGGTCAGCGCACCGTCCCGGGCACTCAGCGCACGCGTTCCCACGCGCCGACGGCGAGCCTTCGAGCAGCGGTCACACCGGGCCATGAGGCCACACCCCGCCAGGATCACGGACAGGTGCCGTCCGGCCACGCGGCGTCGGGTGTTCGGTGTTCCTCCCGCGGGTTCCCGGACCCGGCGGCCGAGGCCTGCCCGCCGTCGAAGGGGCGCGGCGGGCAGCGCCGGTCACCGCACCGTCGGGAGTTCCCCGTCCGGCTTCCTGGTCGGTGGCGTACGGGACAGGAACAGGCCGAACACCGGCGGCTGGGCCTGGAGCAGCTCCAGACGGCCGCCGTCGGCCTCCGCCAGGTCGCGGGCCACCGCCAGGCCGATGCCCGTCGAGTTCCGCCCGCTGATGGTCCGCTCGAAGATCCGGGCGCCGAGGTCGCCGGGGACTCCGGGTCCCTCGTCGGTCACTTCCACGACGGCCTGGTTACCGGTGACGCGAGTGCGCAGCGCCACCGTGCCGCCACCGTGCATGAGGGAGTTCTCGATCAGCGCCGCCAGGACCTGGGCCACCGCGCCCGGGGTGCCGACGGCCCGCAGGTGCCGCTTGCCGGAGCTGACGATCGCGCGGCCCGCGCTGCGGTAGGCGGGGCGCCACTCGGCCAGCTGCTGCTGGATGACCTCGTCGAGGTCGAAGGAGACGGCGGAGCCGGTGCGCGGGTCGCGGGCGTTCGTCAGGAGCCGCTCCACCACGTCCGTCAGGCGCTCCACCTGCGTCAGCGCGACGTTCGCCTCGTCCTTCACCGTGTCCGGGTCGTCGGTGAGGGTGATCTCCTCCAGACGCATCGAGAGCGCGGTGAGGGGCGTACGGAGCTGGTGGGAGGCGTCGGCGGCCAGGCGGCGCTCGGCGGTGAGCATCCGGGCGATGCGCTCGGCGGAGGAGTCCAGGACATCGGCGACCCGGTCCAGCTCGGGGACGCCGTAGCGCTTGTGGCGGGGGCGCGGGTCGCCGGAGCCCAGGCGCTCGGCGGTCTCGGCGAGGTCGGTGAGCGGGGAGGCGAGACGGTTGGCCTGCCGTACGGCCAGCAGGACCGCGGCGACGATCGCGAGCAGCGCGACCAAGGCGATGATCAGGAG
>NZ_JBHYKH010000612.1:0-4874 GCF_042741275.1 Streptomyces sp. NPDC058964 | reverse complement strand
CGCGGGCGGGGTTCCATTTGGGGGGTCGGGCACCATCAGCGGTTACATACACACCCACAGGTATGCCCCCCCGCCCCGCAGGCGCGTACTGTCGGACCTGTCTCGCTGACCCGGCCCGATCCGGGCCGCGTTCCGCCCACGCGGCCCGCGTGTCCGGCACGCCCGGCCGGTCGGACGGCGTCGGCACCGGCGCGCGTCCGGGGCGACTTCGGGAATCAGCCCTCGTAGCGCGAGGGCGGGAACGGGGCACGGCCGCGCCGGGTGGCATTGCCGGTGGGAATGTCACCCGACCTCACCTGGCGCTCGATCTCGTCCATCGCTTCCCGGTACACGGACTCGGCATCCTTGGCGGGGACGCCGGGCAGCCCCGCTCCCCGGCGGTCCTGCGCCGTCAGTTCCGCGAGCTCCTCGTCGTCCGGCCGCCGGGGCATGCCCCTGTTGTGGCCGCGGTCCGGGTTGCCTTCGACAGCTCGGTTGGACTTGTGGTGGGGCGCCATGGGCGGCCTCCTCAAGTGAGTACCGGAGCGTCCGCACGCCCAGGTACATCGTGCGTCGGGACTGCTCCTTCCTCTCGACCGGCCGAGGCCGAACCGAAAGTCACCGCCTACGCGGCCGCTCCGGGCGCGGCGACAGGTCATCTCCACCCAAACGCGGCCGTAGGCATTCTGCAAGTGGAACCGATCCTCGCGATTCGCGTGCTCCGGGCAGCGGTCCCGTACGGCGATCATCGCCCGGTTCTGTGGAAGACATGTCACGAACGGCCGACCGCGCGTCACGGGCGATCTGCACCGCCGGCGTCCTGCTCGGGGGAGCAAAACGGCACTGTCCTCGAGGACCACCCGGGACGCGGTGGCGGTCAATGGGCTGGTCGCCCCGGCGAGCACCGTTCTCGCCCACGCCCTCACGCCCGGCGAGTACATGCCGCGGGCGGGCGGTCACGCGGTCACACTGTGCCGCCGGGGATGCGCACCGCGTCACAGCGGTGTGCGTTCCTCGCCGGAGGTGTCAGGGGGACTGCCGCCGCAGGCCGCTGGTGATGCGCTCCCAGCGGGAGCGGGTGGCGCCGAAGCCGGTCTCGTGCTCCCAGATGTGGGTGCACGAGGGGCACTGCAGATGGAGCAGGCTGCCGTTGTTGGAGAGCAGGTAGCGCCAGTGCGAGGAACATGTGCGCCGCTGCTCGCACGTGTCGCAGTCCTGGCTGTCGTTGCAGTTCGGGCAGCTCACCCAGGCGCGACGTCCGATGTCCGCCTGCGGGTCAAGCGGCAGCATTGCCGTCGCCCCTCTTCGACAGCACTCCGGCCGCGACCAGCTGGTCGTAC
This sequence comes from Streptomyces sp. NPDC058964, assembly GCF_042741275.1. NCBI lineage: Bacteria > Bacillati > Actinomycetota > Actinomycetes > Kitasatosporales > Streptomycetaceae > Streptomyces > Streptomyces sp. NPDC058964. The sequence goes on along the minus strand of NZ_JBHYKH010000612.1, from coordinate 3,555 downwards.
ACGCGCCGCTGGTCCTCGTCGAGCCCGGAGTACAGCAGGTCGTACGCCGCGTCCTCGTCGCGCAGCACCGCGACGGGATCCCAGTCGGGTCCGAGGGCGGCCAGGACATGAGCCCGCCGGTCCACCTCGTGCGCGGTGAGGTCGACGGCGAAGTCGACCGGCGCGGAGGGGTCCGGCCGTCCGGAGTCACTCCGGCGCACCGCGTCGGGTTCGTCCGGATCGACGGGAAGCGTGGGCTCATGGGAGGACATGTCACCGAACCTAGGTAGGCCCGCTGGCCTGCGGCAAGAGCAGGTGGGGGAAGTCACAGCCCGCCGCGCGGGCCGTGCCTACGGATTCGGGGACGGACCCTCCGGAGCCGTGAGCAGCGAGAGGTGGGCCATGTCCCTGGGCGGCGGGGTCGTCACCGACCACAGGGGGGCGGGGGTCCCGTCGGCCACCGCGGCCGGGGCGTCGGTGAGGTTCATCCGCTCGCGCAGCCGGCCGTAGAAGTCCATCGGTCCGAGCCGGACGGCCCGCAGCCTGCGCGGCGCCGCGTACACACCGATCCAGTCCCCCGGCTCGAGCACGCCGCGCAGCTCGCCGTCGACGCTGACCGCCGCCGGGCCGGAGCGTTCGAGCACACGCAGTCCGACCGGCTCGTCGGGGGCCGTGACGACGGACCGGTTGAACGTCATGTGCGGCGCGACCGGCGTGAAGACCAGCGCCTCCGCGCGGGGCGACACGACCGGGCCGCCGGCGGCGAAGCTGTAGGCGGTCGAGCCGGTCGGCGTGGCGACCAGCAGGGCGTCGGCGGAGTACGACGCCAGGAGCCTGCCGGAGACATAGACGCCGACCGAGACCTGCCGGTCCCGCGACAGCTTCTCCAGGACGATGTCGTTGAGCGCCATGACGTGGAGCGGGATGCCCCAGTCGACGTCGACCTCGCAGTCCATGCGCACCCTGGGCGGCGGCAGCAGCGGACCGCGGCCGTACCGCAGCAGTACCTCCATGTCGGAGGGCACCTCCAGACGGCGGGAGGCGCGCATGGTGAGCAGCATGCGCTTCTCGACCGTGTGGCGGTTCTCCCGTACGGCGTCCAGCGCCGCGCGCACCGCCGTCGCGGGGACCTCCGTCAGGAAGCCCACCCTCCCCAGGTCGATTCCGAGGACCAGGGCGTCGTCGGCCGCGGCCAGCCGCGCGCCGCGCAGGAACGTGCCGTCGCCTCCCAGGGTGACGATGAGGTCGGGATCGCCCGCGGAGTCGACCTCTTCACGGGCACTGTGCCGACCGCCGTCCTGCCAGACGTCGATGTCCGTGCACGGCACGTCGTGCTCGGCGCACCAGTCGCGCACGGTGCGCGCCGCCTCCACGGCTTCCGGCCGCCCACCGTGCACGACCAGTCCGAGCCGGTTCACCGTCATGTCTGCCTCCAGATCACCCAGCGCAACGGCCAGTAATCCTGACCGTGAAGGGGGCGTCCCCGTGAATGCCACGCCGCTGGGGCCGGAGTCTGTCGCGCCGGTGGTCCGAAGCCCGCCCCGGAAAAGGATGTTGGCGGCAACGGACGTCGACCCGGCCGCGTCCCTTCCGTACGCTGTGACGACCCGTCAGTGTTCCCCGTCGTGCGCCCGCAGAGGACCGAATGCCGACCATCCGACTTGTCCAGTACCTGACATCAGTAGCCGCAGCGCTCACCCTCCTGGCCGCCTCGCCGACGGCGGTCGCCGCCTCGGAGCCCGCCGCCTCCGGGGTCCACGCTCAGGCCTCGGCCACGGACTCCGCCGCGGACTTCCCCCGGGCGACCGACGCCTGGCAGCCACCGCTGTCCACCCGTGGCCGGTACATCGTCGACGCCCGGGGGAACCGCTTCCGGCTGCGATCGGCGAACTGGGACGGCGCGCAGGGATCGTGGACGGGCAGCGGAAGCGCCGGCGATCCCGCCAACCACCACGCCGGCCAGGACTCCAACGGCATACCCCTCGGCCTGGACCGCGCCTCCCTGCCCACGCTGCTCGCCGACTTCCACGCACTCGGCATCAACAGCGTCCGGCTGCCGTTCTCCAACGGGATGATCCATTCGACGACGCCCGTACCGGACGCCGCCGTCGCCGCCAATCCCCAACTGCGCGGCCGGACCCCCTTGCAGGTCTACGACGCCGTCGTGACCGCCCTCACCGGGGACGGGTTCGCGGTCATCCTCAACAACCACACCAACACCTCCCGTTGGTGCTGCGGCATCGACGGCAACGAACGCTGGAACAGCAGCCAGTCGACCCAGCAGTGGGCCGACGACTGGGTCTTCATGGCCCGCCGGTACGCCGCCGACCCCCGTGTCGTGGGCGCCGACCTCTACAACGAAGTACGACGTGACGTACTGGACGACCCCAACTGGGGCCTGGGTGACGCCCACGACTGGTACGCCGCGGCCCAGCTCGCCGCGGACCGCATCCTCACCGAGGCCAACCCGAACCTTCTCGTCGTCGTCGAAGGCATCAACTGGACCGGCGTACCCGTCGACGGGCTGCCGCACGACCGCCCCACCCTCACACCGGTGCGCACGCTCTCGAACACCCTCGTGGACACCCACAAGCTCGTCTACTCGGCCCACTTCTACGGCTACACAGGCCCCCGGCACAGCGGCGCCACCGGAGTCGGCGAGACCCACGATGCCCGCTACCAGGACCTGACCCGCGACCAGCTGTACCAAGTCCTCGCCGATCAGGCCTTCTTCGTCACCACGGAAGGACAGCACTACACCGCTCCCGTCTGGGTCAGCGAGTTCGGCATCGGAGCCAACGAGACGGGCACCGCCGCACGCACCTGGTTCGGCAACATCACCGACTACTTCGTCGACCACGACACCGACTTCGCCTACTGGCCCCTGGTCGGCTGGGAGGGCCACGACGACTGGGCCCTGCTGCGCTACGACTCCGCCGGGCACCGGTCCGGCATCCTCGACCAGGGCGACTGGCGCGCCACCGCCTGGAACCACCTCATGACCGCGGCGAGCCGCACCCGCTACGTCGCACCGACGGCCGTCTGGCGCATGCTCAGCACCGACCACGGCGACCAGGTGCAGTCCGTGCGGGTACGGGCCGGGGGCGACTGGGACTCCGGGGCCTACAAGGCGGCCTGCCCCGACGGCCTGCGGCTGATCGGGATCAGTCACACCACCGGCCGTGGCCTGTGCACCGACACGACCGCCGGTGACCTGCGCGCCGCGGGGAACACCCAGACGGTCGTCACCGACGAACGCTACGTCCCCTCGGGAGGCGACTGGGCCTCCGGCTACACCAAACTCCAGTGCCCCGCCGGGCAGTTCGTCATCGGCTACAGCCGCCGCGGTACCCGCCTGTCGGCCGCCCTGTGCGTGCCCGCCCGCGCCGCGCTGGACCGCACCGGGCGGACCGTCTGGCTCGACCGGTCCGACAACCGGCCCGCCGACGGAGCCGGCGGGGACTTCGCGTACGGCGACTACAAGGGCCAGTGCGCCGCCGACGAGTAAGTGGACTGTGTAGCATTAACCGCCCGCCTGGGCAGCCGCCAAGTTAATGCTGCTCTTTTTTTCTGTGG
>NZ_JBHYKH010000611.1:0-4910 GCF_042741275.1 Streptomyces sp. NPDC058964 | reverse complement strand
CGCCTGCGCCCCGTTGGGGTTGTGGGCTCATCCCCCCGTCCCCGCCAGGGCGGTCCCTCACACGCCGGGGGGCCGGGGGGGCCACGATACCCCCCGCGGGCCGCCCACACGGAGGCGTCCCCCTAGTCGCGGACCGGTACCGCTTCCGCCTGCGCCTCCTCCACGGTGGACCTGGCGACCACGACCGACGGCCGGGTACGACGGGTGCGCAGACCGGTGAGGGTGATGAGCAGTCCGGCCACGGCGACGCCGGTGACCACCACGAACCCGGGCCGGTAGCTGTCGAGCACGGCCTGCGGGGTGGCACGGCCGGGAGCGGCCGCGGTGACCACCGCCGTCACGACCGCCAGGAAGATCGCGCCGCCGACCTGGACCGAGGTGTTGAGCAGGCCCGAGACCATGCCCTGCTCGTGGTCCTCGACCCCGTTGGTGGCCTGGATGTTGAGCGACGGGAAGACCAGCGCGCAGGCCGCGCCGATCAGCAGCATCGAGGGCAGTACGGCTGCCGCGTACACCGGATCGAGGTCGACGCGCAGGAACAGCGCGTACCCGGCGACCATCAGCGCGAAGCCCGCCGCGATCAGCCGCGGCGTGCCGAACCGGTCGACGACCGAGCCGACCTTCGTCGAGGACACCGCCACCAGGGCGCCCGCGGGCAGGAAGGCCAGCGCGGTGTGCAGGGCCGACCAGCCGAGCAGCGACTGCATGTACAGAGTGGTCAGGAACTGGAACCCGACGTAGGAACCGAAGAAGGCCACCGCGCCGAGCTGGGCCCTGATCTGACCGCCCGAGCGCAGCACACCGAGCCGGATCAGCGGGCTGGGCGCATGCCGCTCGACCAGGACGAACACGGTCAGCAGGACGGCGACCGCGAGGAACGACAGCAGGGTGCGGGCGGACGCCCAGCCGGCCCCCGGTGCCTGGACGACGGTGAAGACGAGCAGCAGCATCGACGCCGTGCCCAGGACGGCGCCCGGGATGTCGTAGCCCGCGTGGTTGCGTTCGCGGGCGCTGCGCGGCAGCAGTCGCAGGCCGGCGATCAGGGCGACCACGGCGATCGGCGCGGGCAGCAGCATGGTCAGCCGCCAACTGGCCTCGGTGAGCAGGCCGGACAGCACCAGGCCCATGGAGAAGCCGGTGGCGGCGCAGGTCGTGTAGATGGAGAGGGCGCGGTTGCGCAGCGGGCCCTCGGGGAAGGTCGTGGTGATGATCGACAGGCCCGCGGGAGCGGTGAACGCCGCGCTCAGGCCCTTGATGAAGCGGCTGGCTATCAGCAATGGACCCGAGTCGACGAGTCCGCCAAGCAGCGAGGCGAGCGCGAAGACGCCCAGGGCCACCAGGAACACCTGACGGCGGCCGAGCAGGTCGGCGGTGCGGCCGCCGAGGAGGAGCAGCCCGCCGTATCCCAGGATGTAGCCGCTGACGATCCATTGCAGCGTCGATGTGGACAGATGGAGATCGGAACCGATGGATGGCAGGGCCACGCCGACCATCGACACGTCGAGCGCGTCGAGGAACATCGCGGCGCACAGCACCAGCAGCGTGCCCCACAGCCGGGGAGTCCAGCGAACAGACGGCGACGGCGACGGGGCCGCGGGGGCGGTGAGCGGAGAGGTCATGCCGAAGAGATTACATGCGTATGCATGAGATGCAAGCGCATTTAATTCCGGTGCAATGAACTGCGTTTCTCTGCTACGGTGCGGCCATGGCGGCGAAGAAGGCCGAGCAGGCGCTCGTGGAACAGTGGCGGGACATCCTGGCGCTGCACGCCCGTACGCAGTGCGAGCTCGACCGCGCGCTGAACGGACACGGCCTGTGCGCCAGTGACTTCGAGGTGCTCGATCTGCTCGCCGAGGGATACGCGGCGGACGGCGGCTGCGCCTACCGGGTTCAGGAGATCTCGGAGCGGGTGCATCTCAGCCAGAGCGCGCTGTCCCGGCTGATCGCCCGGCTAGAGAAGGACGGCCTGGTCGAGCGGGCCATGTGCGCGGAGGACCGGCGGGGCGTGCGGGTGGCGCTCACGGCGAAGGGGCACACGCTGCACGGCGAGGTGCTGCCGGTGCAGCGCGCGGTACTGACCCGGATGCTGACGAGCTGACGCGCCGACGGGCTGCCGTCAGATCGCGGACCGCTCCCGCCACAGCCCCGCCAGCGAGGCGTCGCCGGTCACACCGGGCACCGGTCCCCGGTTCCACAGTGCCAGGTACAACCGGTCCGCGGGACCGGCCAGTTCGGCCTCGGCCTGCCCGGCCGAGTCCCGTGTGGTGACGGGCGGCTCCGCCGACAGCCGTACGGTCCACACGTCGCCGGTGTCCGATGCGCGTACCCGCAGCACCTGCGGCTCCCGGGTACGCACCCGGCTCCGGGAGCGGGCGTGGAAGCCGCGCAGCAGCTCGTCGATCCCGTCCACGGCGAAGTCCCGCGCGACCGGTGACGGCGTGCCGCCGCGCGCCGACTCCGCGTCGTAGCGGTGCACGGTCGTCTCGTGCGCCTGCCGACGGGTCCAGAAAGCCAGCGGCGACGGGTTGGGGGCGGGGTGGAAGGTCCAGCACTCCACGTCGGACGGCGCGGCGGCCAGAGTGTCGACGAGCCGGCCGTGGCTGTCGCGGTACCAGGCCACCAGTTCCGTACCGTCGAGATCCGGGAGGTCGCCGAAGGGGCGCGGCCCGGTGTCCCCGTCGGCGACGACGCCGGCCGCCCAGCGGTGCACCGCGCCCGTGTGCCGCAGCAGGTCGCGCACCTGCCACTCCGGGCAGGTCGGCACCTTGGCACCGGTGCCCGCCTCCGCGGCGGCCGCGGCCAGCAGTCGGCCCTCCCGGTCGAGGATCTGAAGGAATTCGGCAGTCTCCATGAGGCGAGTGTGCCGGACGGACCGACCGGTGCGTCCCCGGTGTCAGAACTCGACCGGTGGCAGGGCGACGCCGAGTGAGAGGAGGAGGGTGCACAGTGGGGTCGCTGCCCGGCACGACGCTGTGCGACCGGGTCTTGTCCATGGGCGGCACGAAGACGGCCCAGGAGGGTGCCCGGCACCGGGCGAGGGCGGAAGCGGCCCGACCGGACCGTCACCCGTGCGTGCGGCAGGCAGCCCCATGGCGTGGCCCGCCCGGGCGACCCCCCGGCCACGGCTGCCGCTGCCGCTCACTCGCGCGCGGTCATGGTGGACCGGGCCCGTATGCCGGTGCCTCGTCTCCCTTTCGAAGAGAGGTTCCCATGCCCCGTCTGCCACGCATGGCCGGTGCCGCCGCGGCGGCCGTCGTCCTCGGCGCGCTCGCATCGGCTCCCGCGTCGGGCGACGAGCCGGAGCTGTCGGAGGCGCGTGTCGTCGCCCGCTTCGACTTCGGCGCCGGACGGACACCGGAGAACATCGCCCTCGAGCGCGACGGCTCCGCGGACCTGACCTTCGCGTTCGCCCGGCAGATCGCCAACGTCACCCCGGGCGGCCGCACCCGGATCCTGGCCACCCTCCCGGCCGTGCCGGACCCGAGGACCCCCGTCGTCCGCAGCGCCGTGGTCCTCGGCATCGCCCGCGCCCACGACGGCACGCTCTACGTCAACTACGCCACCGGCACCAGCAGGACCGGTGTCTGGCGCATCGCCCCCGACGGCAGCACGCCCGTACAGATCGCGAAGCTGCCGGCGAACGGGGTGCCGAACGGACTCGCCCTCGACGAGCACCGCGGTGTGCTCTACGCCGCCGACTCGGTGCTGGGCACCGTCTGGCGGATCCCCCGGGCGGGCGGGACCGTCACCGCCTGGGCCACGGGCGGCGCGCTCGCCCCGGCCCCCGCGCCCTCGGGCGGCTTCGGCGTCAACGGCATCAAGGTCCACGGCCATGCCGTGTGGGTCTCCAACAGCGCCCGGGGGACACTGCTGAGCATCCCCGTGCGCGCGGACGACACGGCCGGCGCGATCGAGACCAGGGCGACCGGGCTCGACGGGATCGACGACTTCGCCTTCACCGGACGCGGCCACACCGTCCTCGCCGCGCTGGTCACCACCAGCCGGATCGCGCTGGTCCGCCCGGACGGCAGCCACTCGGTCGTGCTCACACAGCGGGACGGCCTGTCCAACCCGACCTCCGTGGCCGTGCGGGACCGGAACGTCTACATCCCCGGAGCGGCCTACTACACGATGCGGGACCCGAACCTGCTCGTGGCCCGCCTCCACCGGTGACCGGGCCGCCGGCCGACGACCGGAGGAAGCCTACGTGCCGGCCCGTCGGCGCGTGGCCCGGATCAGTACGGCCACCAGCACCGCCAGATCGGCCGCCCCGTCGGCGTCGTCCGCGTACCGCGCGACGGGCAGTGGCCCGACCTCGTCCAGCCGTATCCCCTCCAGGTCGAGCACATGGGCCAGCGCCAGCAGGGCCAGCCGGGCGTTGCCGTCCGTGAAGGGGTGGAAGAAGGTGATGTCCAGGTACACCCGGGCCGCGCGCGCCGGGAGCGGGACGGCGGGATCGGCGCTCTCCCGCAGGCAGTCGGCGAAGTCCCGCCAGGTGTGCGGGGTCAGACCGTAGCGTTCCCGGCCGCCCTTGGCGAAGGCGTCGGTGTCGCGGAGGGGTGCCTCGGGCACGCCGAGCACGATCCGCTGCCAGGCGGCCAGCAGCGCCGGGCCGAGCGGCTCGCCCCGGGCACCGTCCGCGCGGGACCGGGCCAGCGCGGCCAGCAGCCGGTCGGCGCGGGCCGGGTCTCGGCGTCGTACCGGCCCGTCGTACCAGGCCGCGAGACCGTCGACGCGTCCCCTGACCGGGGGGGCCCCCCGGGCCGGGGGCCGCCGCGGGCCCCGCGCACCCCCCCCCACACCCCCCCCACCCGGCCCCCCCAAAACCCCCCCCCTCAACCCGCTCCCCCCGGCGCCCCCCCCCCCCCCGGACCGGGTGGTGGCGACCCGCATGGTCGTCGGCGACGACG
>NZ_JBHYKH010000610.1:0-4921 GCF_042741275.1 Streptomyces sp. NPDC058964 | reverse complement strand
GGCCGGGCCGGGTGCGCCGCGCTCGGCGGCGGTGGTGGCCGGCCCGCGGCCGGGGCGGGGCCAGTCGCCGTCGCCCAGGACCAGCAGCGGGTCGAACATCACCACCACACCGCACAGCAGCAGGAAGACGGCCGGGCCCAGCAGCATGGGCAGCAGCACGGCGGGCGACTCGCCCGCCAGGAAGCCGCCGTCCGCGTCGACATGGACGCTCACGGCCGCCATGGCCGTGTAGTGCATGCCGGACACGGCCAGGCCCATCACCAGGCTGGCACCGAGGCTCGCCGCGAAGCCGCGGATCGACACGGCCGCCCAGAGTGCCGCCGTGGCGGCGACGATCGCGATCGCCACGGAGAGGCCGACCGTGCGCATGTCGTAGTCGATCTCCCCGTCCAGCCGCAGTGCCGCCATCCCCAGGTAGTGCATGGCCGCCACGCCGAGCCCCGTGATGACGCCGGCCGCGGACAGCGTGCGGGCGGTGGCGCCACGGTAGCCGACGGCGAACACACCGACGCCGACGACGAAGACGGCCACCGCGAGACTGAGCAGGGTGAGACACACGTCGTAGCGGACCGGGCTCTCCTCGACATGGAAGCCGATCATGGCGATGAAGTGCATCGTCCAGATGCCGCAGCCGATCGACGTGGCACCGAGGGCCAGCCAGCCGGCCTTCCGCGACCGGGTGTTGTGCACCGACCGCACGATGCAGCGCAGTCCCAGCGCCCCGCCCAGACACGCCATCAGATAGGCCGCCACCGGAGTCACCGCGCCGTAGTGGAACCCGTCAACCGTGCCGTGCATGAGTCAACTCCCCCCAGAGTCAACGCTGTTGTGGGAGAAGGTCTATGTGCCGGGAGAGCCCGAGGGCAAGCCCTCGCCACCTCTCTTCTGTCAACTCTCGGCCGATACCGGGCAACTCGGCCACCGGGAGGGCGAGTTTCGGCCAGGGTCGCACGGTCGCGCCCGTGGCGAGCCCATAGGGAAAACCCTCGAATGTCACCGACCGTAGTGACATGGACGGGTCAATGATGAAAACTCCCTCCTGCCCCCCACACCGTTTCTTCGGATCCGTGCACGGATCACGCTCCCGCACAGCTCAGCTCGTCCCGGACAGCACACCCCGTCTGTCCGGTCTGTCACCGGCCGCGACCCGGCGGCCGCAGCAGGAGGAGTTCGAGTGAGACGCCTTCCCCACAGACGTTCCACCGTCGGGGCCGCACTGGTCTCGACCGCGGCCTTCCTCGTCGTCGGTATCCAGTCGGTTCCGGCGACCGCGAAGCCCGCCGCCCCCCACCCCAGCCCCCTGCGCACCGGCAGCCAGGAGGCCAAGCTCACCCCGGCCCAGCGCGGCGCGCTCATCAGGAGCGCCAAGCAGAAGACGGCCGCGACCGCCCGCACCCTCGGCCTCGGCGCCAAGGAGAAGCTCGTCGTCAGGGACGTCGTCAAGGACAACGACGGCACCCTGCACACCCGTTACGAGCGCACCTACGACGGCCTGCCCGTCCTCGGCGGTGACCTCGTCGTGCACACCCCGCCCGCCTCGCTGGCGACCGGCACGGTGAGCACGACCTTCAACAACAGGCACGCCGTCAAGGTCGCCTCCACCACCGCGGCCTTCACCAAGGCGGCCGCCGAGACCAAGGCCCTCAGGACGGCCAGGTCCCTCCACGCCGACAGGCCCGCCACCGACAGCGCCCGCAAGGTGATCTGGGCCGGCAGCGGTACGCCGAAGCTCGCCTGGGAGACGGTGATCGGCGGCTTCCAGGACGACGGCACGCCCAGCCGGCTGCACGTCATCACCGACGCCACCACCGGCAAGGAGCTCTACCGCTACCAGGCGGTCAGGACCGGTACCGGCAACACCCAGTACAGCGGTACGGTCACGCTGACCACGACGCAATCGGGGTCGACGTACACGCTGAACGACGCCTCGCGCGGCGGCCACAAGACGTACAACCTCAACCACGGTACGTCCGGCACCGGCACGCTGTTCTCCCAGACGAACGACACCTGGGGCAACGGCACGACGTCCAACGCCGCCACCGCGGGCGCCGACGCCGCCTACGGCGCCCAGGAGACCTGGGACTTCTACAAGAACACGTTCGGCCGCTCCGGCATCAAGAACGACGGCGTCGCCGCGTACTCCCGCGCGCACTACGGCAACTCGTACGTCAACGCGTTCTGGGACGACAGCTGCTTCTGCATGACCTACGGCGACGGCTCGGGCAACGCCGACCCGCTCACCTCGCTGGACGTGGCCGGCCACGAGATGAGCCACGGCGTCACCTCCAACACCGCGGGCCTGGAGTACAGCGGTGAGTCCGGCGGCCTGAACGAGGCGACCTCCGACATCTTCGGCACCGGCGTCGAGTTCTACGCCAACAACAGCACCGATGTCGGCGACTACCTCATCGGCGAGAAGATCGACATCAACGGCGACGGCACGCCGCTGCGCTACATGGACAAGCCCAGCAAGGACGGCGGCTCCGCCGACAGCTGGTACTCCGGAGTCGGCAACCTCGACGTGCACTACTCCTCGGGTCCGGCGAACCACATGTTCTACCTGCTGTCCGAGGGCAGCGGCACCAAGGTCATCAACGGTGTGACCTACAACAGCCCGACCTCGGACGGCGTCGCCGTCACCGGCATCGGCCGGGCCGCGGCCCTCCAGATCTGGTACAAGGCGCTGACGACGTACATGACGTCGAGCACCGACTACGCCGCTGCCCGCACCGCCGCCCTCAACGCGGCCACCGCGCTCTACGGCGCCAACTCCACCCAGTACGCCGGAGTGGCCAACGCGTTCGCCGGCATCAACGTCGGCAGCCACGTCACCCCGCCGGGCAACGGCGTGACGGTCACCAACCCGGGCAGCCAGTCCTCGACCGTCGGCACCGCGGTGAGCCTGCAGGTCTCGGCGAGCAGCACCAACAGCGGTGCCCTCACCTACAGTGCCTCCGGTCTGCCGGCCGGTCTGTCGATCAACAGCTCGACCGGCCTGATCTCCGGCACGCCCACCACCGCGGGCACCTCCAGCACCACGGTCACGGTGACCGACTCCACCGGCGCGACCGGAACCGCGACCTTCAACTGGACGGTCAGCCCCACCGGTGGCGGCTGCTCGTCGACGCAGTTGCTCGGCAACCCGGGCTTCGAGTCGGGCAGCACCGGCTGGACCGCGACCAGCGGGGTCATCACCACCGACAGCGGTGAGGCGTCCCACAGCGGCTCCTACAAGGCCTGGCTCGACGGCTACGGCACCACGCACACCGACACCCTGTCCCAGTCGGTGACGATCCCCGCGGGCTGCAAGGCGACCCTGACCTTCTACCTGCACATCGACACCGCGGAGACCACCAGCAGCACTCAGTACGACAAGCTGACGGTGACCGCGGGATCGAAGACCCTGGCGACCTACTCGAACCTCAACAAGGCCTCCGGCTACAGCCAGAAGTCCTTCGACCTGTCCTCGCTGGCGGGCTCGACGGTCACGCTGAAGTTCAACGGCGTCGAGGACTCCTCGCTCCAGACCAGCTTCGTCGTGGACGACACGGCCCTGACGACCGGCTGACGCACCGCCGCGCGATCCCGCACACGGAGGCCGTCCGTGTGCGGGATCCCGCATGTCAGCTCAGCGGATCGAGCGTCAGATACGCCTGCTGGGGCGCCCCGTCATGCACCAGGGACTCCTGGTTCCCGACGTCGTCGAAGGCGAACGCGTACGCCCTGCCGTCCGCCATCTGGGCGTGGACCTTGCGCGCGTACTGGTTGGTCACCGTGTCCTGGTAGAAGTTCGCCGGCGAGGTGTCCGGCTGGTTCGGGTTGACCAGCAGCGTCGAGCGGTTGAAACCGGCGCACAGGGTGCGGGAGATGGGGCCGCGCACGGCGTCGTTCGGTGCGTCCAGGCGCTTGTGGCAGCCGAAGACGCTGTCGGCGTCCGGCTTCTGGAAACTGGTGACGACCGCACCGGAGGCGTTGGTGAAGTTCATGACGTTCCCCGAGACCCGGCCGTAGTACCTGGTGTTCGGCTCGCCGGCGAAGGGGGTGACGGTGAGTGCCGTCGTCGCGTACTTCTGCCAGACCCGGTTGACGTAGTCGTCCATGACGTTCGCCGGCAGGGCCCCGGTCTCCACCCCGTACAGCGGTGAGAGCGCCCGCAGGACGGTCCCGTCGGACCGCGTCTGGATCAGGTCGGCCCAGCCGCCCGGCTGTCCGCGCAGCGCGTTGAAGAACCCGCCGTAGCCACCGGACTTGAGATGCCCGGTGCTGCTCACGCTTCCGTCGGACCGCTGCACTCCGACCGCGTAGGGTGCGGAGAACATGTCGACCTGTGTGCTGTTGAGCCACAGGCCCGAGTCGTTGAGTGTGTACTCCGACCAGTTGAAGAGGATGTCACGGTTGGGGTCGCTCGGATTCTGCACGGCCGGCTGCACCAGCCCGCCCGTGGTCAGCCGGAAGTCGAGCTTGCGGCCGTAGGAGAAGTAGATCCGGCCGGAGAACTTGGGGATCCGGATCGTCTTCGACTGCCCGGCGGCGGGCCCGGGGATCGAGGCGTCGGGCGCGGGGGCCGGCGGGGTCCCGCCCGCGGGCCAGGCATGGAAGCCGCCGCCCGCGTCCGCCCAGCCCTGGCGGCCGGTCGACAGCTGGGTGCCGAGATCGTAGATGTAGACCGCGTCGCCGCGGCCGGAGTTGTTGGTGACCTTCAGGGGAATCGTGTCCGGCACCGCGGCGCCGGCCGGTTCGGGCGTGCCCAGCGCGAGCAGCGCGCCGACCAGGACCGCCGCGGCCGCGAGTGGCGGAGCGGGACGGGTGAGTCTGGTGAGCACTCTCCACCTCCGTGTGGGGTCGGGGTGGCACGGAAGTTGGTCCGTACCAGTGTGAGAGCGCTCTCAGCGTCACGCCGGGGCGCGTGCATGTCAATGAG
>NZ_JBHYKH010000609.1:0-4980 GCF_042741275.1 Streptomyces sp. NPDC058964 | reverse complement strand
CAGAAAAGCTGGTCCCGGTCGCGCACCGGTGCCCCGAGGAACGTGCTCATCGGCGGGTGGCCTTCCGGGAAGCCCACCGAATCGGGATGCCGGCCCAGCTCGGCCAGCCGCAGCGGCTCCGGCTCGCGGATCAGCAGCCCAAGGATGCCGTGGCCCGCTGGATATCGGCCGATCGCAGCGATGGTCTCCTCGTCCATGCCGACCGTGATGAACTGCTTGATCCGCCCTTCCTCGCCGAGCACTCCCAGAGCCCCGTACCGCGCGTCCACCACGCTCACCGCGGACTCCGTGATTCTCCGCAGCACCACGTCGAGGTCCAGATCGGAGCCGATGGCGAGTACCGCATCCAGCAGCGTGTGCACCCGGTCCCGGGTGGCACGCACCTGCTCGACCTGCGCCTGCAGTCCCTCCAGCAGCTCATCCAGCCGCAACTGGGGCGCCGCCGGACCGCTCCGGCGCTCCCCGACAGGACTCTCCGCCATTTCCGCTCCCTCCGGAAAGGTGCCAGTGGCACCTCCACATCATGCCCGAGCGGCCCTGTCCGCACGCGAACGCATGTGTTAACGAGGGCTGTTCTGGCAGCCCGGATCGTAGTCGGCCCCGGACGGTCGTTCCCGGAGGCCTTCGTGCGGTCCGCAGCACGGCCGGACAGGCCGTCATGGCCGCCGGATCAGAAAGGACGGATCACGGACCGAGACTATCGCGACCGATGGATCACCTGTTCGGGCGATGGTCTGCGGATTTCGCGCCTACTGCTTCCCGTGGGGCAGCAGGACCATCCCCTACGCCGCGATCCGCGCAGTCCGCCGGGTCGAGCTCGGTGCCTTCACGGGCCGGGGACGGATCTGGGGGCACCGCTCACCCGCGCTACTGGGCGAGCCTCGATCCAAGGCGCCCCCGGAAGACCGTCGGACTCGTCCTGGACTCGGCCGGTTCGTCCGCCCGTTCATCACCCCGGACGATCCCGACGCCGTGGCCGCAGTCATCCGCGAGCACACAGGTCTGAGCCCGGAGGCCAAGGAGGGCCGGCGCGGCCCACTGACGCAGCGGCTCCTCGCGCTCTGCCGGCGCGTTCCTTGCCGCGGGCTCAACGGACCTCGCAGAAAGGGACGTTCGTCCCGGCGATGGCAGACCTTCGGCATCCGGCGCCGCTGGGCCTGCGCGACGAGAGTCAGGGGCGTCAGACAACGAACCGACCGCCCCTGAAGGGAATCACGACCATGGCCGTACACGAGCACCCTCACCGGAGCTCAGGCTTCCACCTGCCGTCCTTCCGCAGGCACCGGACCGCCTCCGCATCCGAGCCCGCCGTGTCGGCAGGTGCCGACACGCATACCGCAGGAGGCTATGCCCTTGCGTCCCTGCGTCTGTTCACAGGGTTCGTCTTCCTGTGGGCCTTCCTCGACAAGACCTTCGGCTTCGGCTACGCCACCCCGTCGGGCAAGGGCTGGATCGACGGCGGGTCGCCGACGAAGGGATTCCTCGGCTCCGTCGCGGCCGGGCCGATGAAGTCCACCTTCCACTCCTGGGCCGGCGACACTTGGGCGGACTGGCTGTTCATGGCCGGACTGCTCGGGATCGGCCTCGCCCTCGTCGCAGGGGTCGCGCTGCGGATCGCCGCGGCCGCCGGCACCGCGATGATGGCGTTGATGTGGATCGCCGAGTGGCCGCCCGCCAAGCACCTTTCGGACGGGTCGCTCAGCATGTCCACGAACCCGTTCGTCGACTACCACGTCATCTACGCCCTCGCCCTGATCGTCCTGGCCGCTGTCGCCGCGGGCGACACGCTGGGAGTGGGCAGGCTCTGGGCCAAGCTGCCGTTCGTCCGCGACCACGGCTGGCTGCGCTGAGCGCCCGGGCGCGGTGGCCCCGCCCGCGAGGCGCCGCGCCGAGCCGTGCCGAACCGTGCCGAGGGTCTGTCGGTCCCGATCCGGGACCACAGGCCCCTGCACGGGACACCTTCCCAACGTGACGCTGGAATCCGAACCCTTGCTCCAGGAGGTTGAGTTCATGCTCCGCACCATCATCGTCGGCCTCGACGGATCGCCCGAGAGCCGGGCCGCCGCCGAATGGGCCGCACGCGAGGCGCAGTTGCGCGACCTGCCCCTGAAGATCGTCCACATCTGGGAGCCGGTCCCGGAACCCATGGCACAGGCGCCGCTCCTGGGGACCGAGACCCATCAGCACTGGACCGAGCGGATCTCCCGCGAAGCCGCCGACGGAATTGCCCTGCGCCACCCCGGTGTCACGGTGACCGGCGAGCACGTCGGCGGCCGTCCCGGCGAAGTCCTGACGGACGCGGCGAAGACCGCCGAGCTGCTCGTCCTGGGTTCGCGCGGCCTCGGCGGGATCGGCGGGTTCATGGTCGGCTCCGTCGGTCTCTCCGTCGTCGCGCACGCGGAACGCCCCGTGGTTCTCGTTCGCGCGCTGGAGCAGGCCGCCGACGAGCACGCGATGGATCCGGCGGGGATTCCCTCGGCCGCGGCGCCTTCCCGGCCGGTGGTGCTCGGGCTCGACATCGAGCACCCGGACGCGACGCTGATCGAGTTCGCCTTCGATGCCGCCGAGCGCCGCGCCACGGCCCTGCGTGTCGTCCACGGCTGGAACCCGCCGCCCTACTACGCGTACGGCACCCCCGCCAGTCCCGTACTCCACGAAGCGCTGGCCCTCAGCGACTCCGCGGCCTTGACCGACGCGCTGCGGCCCTGGCGCCAGAAGCACCCGGGTGTGAAGGTCGTCGAGGAGTCCCGCTACGGCAGCCCGGCCGTCCAGCTCGTGGAAGCCTCGCGTGAGGCATCGCTGGTGGTCGTCGGCCGGCGCATCCGCCGCAGCCCGCTCGGCGCCCACATCGGTCACGTGACCCACGCCGTTCTGCATCACTCCGCCGCTCCGGTCGCCGTCGTCCCGCACGACTGACCCCTCTCCGATCCGCCCCACCCCCTGAGGAGCTGACATCATGAAGGCAGCGGTCGTTCGAGCGTTCGGTGAGCCTCTGACCATCGAGGAGCGTCCCGATCCCGATCCCGGTCCCGGACAGGTCCGGATCCGGGTGGAGGCATCCGGGCTGTGCCACACCGATATCCACGCGGCTCATGGGGACTGGCCGGTCAAACCGAACCCGCCGTTCGTGCCCGGTCACGAAGGCGTGGGCCTGGTGGAGAAGCTCGGTGACGGGGTCACGCACCTGAGTGTCGGGCAGCGGGTCGCCGTGCCCTGGCTGGGGTGGGCCTGCGGGCGGTGCGAACACTGCCTGACCGGCTGGGAGACACTGTGCGAGCGACAGGTCAACACCGGGTACGGCTGCGACGGCGGCTACGCGGAGAAGATGCTGGCCTGGGCCGACTTCGCCCAGCCGGTACCGCAGGGTGTCAGCGCCGTGGACGCCGCCCCGCTGACCTGCGCCGGCGTCACCACGTACAAGGCCATCAAGGTCGCCGGGGTCCGCCCGGCCCAGCTCGTCGCGGTCTCCGGCGTCGGCGGGCTCGGTCACCTCGCCGTGCAGTACGCGAAGATCGCCGGAGCACAGGTGGCCGCGATCGACGTCACCGACGAGAAGCTCGAACTCGCCGCGGAACTGGGCGCGGACTTCGTCATCGACGCCCGTAAGCACGACGTGGGTGAGGTGCTCAAGCAGTACGGCGGGGCACACGCCGCGATAGCGCTGGCGGTGAACGACGCGGCCTTCGAGGCGGTCAACGCGGGGCTGCGGCGCGGAGGCAAGCTGGTCATGGTGGCCCTGCCGGCCCACGGCACGGTGCGCGTACCCATCTTCGACACCGTCCTGAACGGCACGTCCGTGATCGGCTCCATCGTGGGCACGCGACAGGATCTCGCCGAGGTCTTCCAACTGCACGCGGCGGGCCGTACCAGGGTCATCCACGAGATCCGCCCGCTCGACTCGGTCAACGAGTCCATCGACGAGGTGCTGCGCGGCCAGGTCAAGGCGCGGATCGTGTTCGACCTCGGAGCGGGGCGGTGAGCGCGGTGGGCCGACCTCTGGTGGTGGGCGTCGACGGTTCCGAGCCCAGTCTGCGGGCCGTCGACTGGGCCGCCGACGAGGCAGCCCTGCGCGGGCTGCCGCTGCGGCTGGTGTACGCCTCGCTGTGGGAGCGGTACGAGGGTGAGGCCCTCTCCCGGGACCTGGGCAAGCCGTCCGAGCAGGTGAGGGCCGAGGACATCGTGCGGGCCGCCGCACAGCGCGCCCAGCTGCGCCGGGCCGACATGCGGATCTCCACCGACGTCCTGTTCGAGGAACCGGAATACGCGCTCGTTCGTGAGGGACGCGACGCGGCCGCACTCGTGCTCGGGACCCGGGGCCGCAGCGGCTTCGTCGAGATGCTGCTCGGGTCGGTCAGCCTGACCGTCGCCGCCTACGCCGACTGCCCCGTGATCGTGCTGCGCGGGAGCCATGACAACCAGGTCCGCGTCGGAGCCCGGGGCCGCATCGTCGTGGGCGTCGGCGAGAAGGGCACGGACTCGGCGGCGCTGGGCTTCGCTATCGAGGAGGCCGGACTGCGGCACGCGACCCTGGACCTGGTGAGGGCCTGGCGGTGCCCCGCGCACGAAGGCACCGACCATCCCCTGCTGGTCGACGAACCCGCACGGCTGCACGAGCGGCACGCCGCCCAACTGCTGGAGCAGGCGCTGAAGGACGCCCCACCGGGGGTGGAACTGCGCCCGCGCACGGTGGAGGGCCCGGCCCGCAGGGTGCTTCTGGCCGCCTCGCACGACGCCGACCTGCTGGTGGTCGGCGCCCAGCGCAGCCCAGGGCGCCCCGGGCTCCAGCTGGGACGCGTGGCCCACGGCGTGCTGCACCACGCCTCCTGCGCCGTCGCTGTCGTCCCCGAACGCACGTGAACGCCCGATGACATCCACCACAACGACTTCCGGAGTCTCACCCATGTCCAAGGCCGAACACCAGGACGCCACCGTACTTTCCGACGAGGAGCTGCGCACCCTGGACGCCCATTGGCGGGCGGC